>PFGT01000115.1 GCA_002782005.1 Hydrogenophilales bacterium CG12_big_fil_rev_8_21_14_0_65_61_21
CAAGATGAGCGAATTCAATGCGGCCCTTGGACTATTGCAGTTGAAATACATTGATCAGGCCCTTTTGCGCCGCCAAGAGATCGATGCGGAATACCGTGAGCGGTTGAAAGGCGTGCAGGGAATCCGCTGTCTTAGCGACGCCGGGGAGAAGGTTGCCAACTACGCCTATTTCCCCATCCTGGTGGAAGGCGACTACTCCATTAGCCGCGACGAGCTTTATCAAAGGCTTAAAGACGGCGGCATCCATCCGCGCCGCTATTTTTATCCCTTGATATCGGACTTCCCCATGTATCGCGGTTTGCCATCGGCGCATAGAGATAATCTACCGGTGGCCACCGTTGCCGCACAGCAAGTTCTCTGTCTGCCGATCTATCCCGATCTGGAGATGTCGGTGGTGGACGAAATCGCCCGCTTTATCGCGGCACAGTGAAAGTGAATACCAAGCGAACGGGCGGCCTCATGTGGGAGACACGATGAGGCTGGCCATCATGCAGCCCTATTTCTTTCCCTACATTGGCTATTTCCAGTTGATCGCGGCGGTTGATCTGTTCATCGTCTACGACCACATCAAATACACCAAGAAGGGTTGGATCAACCGTAACCGCCTATTGCAGAACGGCCAGGACGCGACCTTCTCGCTGCCGCTGAAAAGTGATTCGGACTCGCTGGATGTGTGCGAACGTGAGCTGGCAGCGGGTTTCAACCGCGACAAATTGCTGAACCAGTTCAAGGGCGCGTACCGGCGCGCCCCTTATTTTGAACAGACGTTTCCGCTGATCGAGCGGATCGTGCGCTATGAAGATACGAACCTGTTTGGCTTCCTGCACCATTCCATCGTCAAGACCTGCGAACAGCTTGGTATTACGACCGAGATCAAGGTCTCTTCCGGTCTTGCCATCGACCACGGGCTGAAGAATCAGGACAAAGTGCTCGCTTTGTGTGAGGCGGTCGGCGCGACTACCTATATAAACGCCATCGGCGGCATGGATCTGTATGCTAGAGAAACATTCAGGGAAAAGGGTATTGACTTGAAATTCATCCGGTCGAGGCCGTTCGAATATCCGCAACTGGGCAATGAGTTTGTACCCTGGCTGTCGATCATCGACGTGATGATGTTCAATACGCTCGATGCTGTCAAAACAAGTATCTCAACAAACTATGAGCTGGTCTGAGCCATGTTCCGGTGGAGAAAATTAGGCAAGGTATTCACACCGCAAGAAGTTGAGGGGCGCACTTGGCTAAAGGAATTCGCGCAGGCGCCGGCGACCTTGGTGTTCGACGATTTTGTCCGCATCTATTTTTCCTGCCGCCCGCCAGCGGACGAGAAAGGCCAGTATGTGAGTTACTCCGCCTATGTCGATCTGGAGCGTGGCGACCTGTTCAAGCAGCGGGCTGTCGCTGAACGCCCCATCCTGAGCCTGGGCGGTTTGGGCGAGTTCGACGAGTTCGGCACCTATCCGGTCTCGGTTATCCGCAACGGCAATGAGGTGCGCGCTTATTACGCTGGCTGGACGCGCTGCGAATCGGTGCCGTTCAACGTAGCCATCGGTATGGCGACCAGCCGCGATGGCGGCCAGACCTTCGCCAAGCACGGCGCCGGCCCGGTTTTGCCATACACGCCGGATGAACCTTTTGTGTTGAGCGGACCGAAGGTCAGGCGCTTCAACGATACCTGGTATCTGTGGTACATCGCCGGCCGCAAGTGGAAAAGGGTGGATGGCCGCGCGGAGCCGGTCTACAAGATACGTATGGCGACTTCGGACGACGGTATTCGCTGGCATAGGGCCAACAAGGACCTGATCGAGAGCCGAATCGAGGAAGATGAGGCGCAGGCCAGCCCTGACGTGTTCTATGCCAACGGCAAATATCACATGTTCTTTTGCTACCGCTATAGCAGCCACTACCGTGGCAAGCAGAATGGTTACCGCATCGGTTACGCCTACAGTGTCAATCTGACCGACTGGGTGCGCGACGATGCCAAGGCGGGTATCGACGTATCGGATGAAGGCTGGGATGCCGAGATGATAAGTTACCCGCATGTGTTTGAACTGGATGGCAAGACCTATCTGGCTTACCTTGGCAACCAGGTCGGTCGGCACGGCTTCGGGCTGGCTGTGCTGGATGGAAAATTGGAGTAGGACGCCATGAGGTGGAGAAAGCTCGGCAAGCTATTCGACCCGACACAGCACGAGCTGCCGAACGACTGCGTGCAATTTGCCCAAGCACCGCAGGCCTTGGTGTTCGACGATTTCGTGCGCATCTATTTCTCCACCCGCTCGGTGGACCCAGACAACGGCAAATACCTCAGCCATATCGCCTTCGTCGATATGCATAAGAACTTGTGCGACGTCATCCGCGTGTCCGACAAAACGGTCATCCCGCTCGGCGGACTCGGTTGTTTCGACGAGCACGGCATCTTTCCGATGAGCGTCATGCGCTACGGTGATGCAGTCTATGGCTACACCTGTGGCTGGAACCGGCGCGTGTCGGTGTCGGTGGACACCGCCATCGGCCTAGCCATCAGCCGCGACGATGGCCTTACCTTCCAGCGCATCGGCGATGGACCGGTGCTGGCGGCATCGCTGCATGAACCTTGTCTGGTCGGCGACGGTTTCGTGAAGGTCATCAATGGCGTATTTCACATGTGGTATATCTTCGGCACCGGCTGGCAACGCTACCTGCCGGATGCGGCGCCAGACCGCACCTACAAGATCGGCCATGCAACCTCCATGGACGGCATCGACTGGGTGAAAGAAGAAGGGCGGCAGATTGTCGCTGATCGTCTGGGCGGTGATGAAAGTCAGGCGCTGCCGACGGTGATCGGGATCGATGGCCGGTATCACATGTTCTTCTGCTATCGCCAGTCATTCGACTTCCGCAACAACGGCGGTCGTGGCTACCATATCGGCCACGCCTGGTCGGACGACCTGGTGAACTGGATACGCGACGATGAGCATCCGTCGCTCGAAGGCACGCCTGGCGACTGGGATGGCGACATGCAGTGCTACCCGCATGTATTCGAGAGCGGCGACAAGGTTTACCTGCTCTATAACGGCGACGAGTTCGGACGCTACGGTTTCGGTTTGGCGGTGCTGGAGCGATGAGCAAAACCATCGAGTATTCGTTGAATAAGGCATCGGAGTCGGCAATCGCCGAACACCTGTCGCGTTGCGATGCTTATTTCATCCCACCCTTGAGCGGCCGGGTCGAAATAAGTGACTATGCAAAAAAGATTACTGGCAAGGCGGTGCGGTTCGAGGCCTGGGCAGGCGGCACACTGGTCGGATTGGCTGCGGCCTATTGCAACGACCAGAATAAGCACATCGGTTACCTCACCAGCATCAGCGTATTGCATGACTGGACTGGCGAGGGCATCGCCGCGCGGTTGATGGCACGGTGTATCGAATACGCGAAGGTATCCGGGATGCGGCGGCTCAGCCTGGAGGTGGCGTGCGACAATATGCCGGCCATCAAATTGTATGAGAAGTACGGTTTCGTTGCTGCCAAGGTGCGTGCCACCTCGATCGACATGGATTTGATTCTGAACGGTGTGAAAGATCATGAACGGTAAGCGTGACTACAACTTCGAGACCAAAGATACCAAAGGCCATAAGTACGCCTATCGTTTCGATTTTGACGTGATGCATCCGTTCATGGTCCGATCATTCGAACCTTTCTTCAACCAAGGCAGCCTGCTTGAGCTGGGCAGCTTTAAAGGTGATTTCACCACCAGATTACTATCTTATTTCGATGACATTACCTGTGTCGAAGCCTCCGATACGGCTATCGAAGAGGCCAGGGAAAAGTTGGACGACAAGGTCGAGTTCATCCATGCGCGGTTCGAACAGGCAACCCTGCCCAGACGCTATGACCACATCGTGCTGACCCATGTGCTGGAACACCTGGACGATCCGGTGCGGGTGCTCAAGCGCATCAACGACGAATGGCTGGCTGAGGGCGGGCGGTTCTTCCTGGTGTGCCCCAATGCCAATGCGCCTTCCCGACAGATCGCCGTCAAGATGGGGCTGATCTCGCACAATACGGCCGTTACCACTGCCGAGGCAGAGCATGGCCATCGCCGTACTTACACTTTGGATACCCTGGAGCGGGATGCCGTGGCGGCAGGATTGAAGGTCGTTCATCGGTCGGGGATATTCTTCAAGGCGCTAGCGAACTTCCAGTGGGATCGTCTGCTGCAAACGGACATCATCTCCAAGGACTATCTGGAGGGGTGTTATAAGCTGGGGCAGCAGTATCCGGACCTGTGTTCGAGTATATTTTTGCTGTGCGAAAAAGGGGATGGCTGATTTATTGAGACGTCTCAATAATCGATAGCCTTCAATATCCCCGCCATTTGACGACCTCAGAAACCGATCATGCCTTCCTTGACCGCCCCTTTACCCCATCCCTACTACATCTATTGTCCGGATTATCGCGACGATTCGTCGGGCATCAGGGTGCTGCATCTGTTGTGCCATGCCCTGAATCTGGCGGGCCAGGAGGCCTATGTAACGGCGAATACCGTGGCTGCCCGCTTGCGCACGCCGCGCCTGACCCCCGAGGTTGAGCAATGGCACCGGCAAGCCGGGCGTATTGCCATTACGGTCTATCCCGAAGTCGTCTCCGGCAACCCGCGCAACGCGCCTATCGTGGTGCGCTATCTGCTGAACACCCCAGGTTATCTCGCGGGCGACAAGACCTTCGCGGAAGCCGAGCTGTTGTTTGCTTACGATCAGGAGTTCGTCCCGCCGGGTATGCGGGCCGAGAGCCTGTTTCTGCCACCTTGCGATCTGGCACTATTCAACCCATTCGGGGTGAAGGACGAAAACCGTAAGGGAACCTATTTTTTCGTTCATCGCTATCTCAAGAACGGTGGGCAGTTGTTGGAAACTACACGGGATTCGGTTGAGCTTTCATACCGCCATCCACGTACCTTGGCCGAACTGGCGGCGATCTTCCGCAGCGCCGAATTGCTTTATTCCTACGAGCGCTCAGCCTTGTGTCTGGAGGCCATGTTATGCGGCTGTCCAGTGGTGTATCTGCCAAACGAGGGTCTCACCCGCCTACCCGGCGAGGCGTTTTTTGGCCGTAACGGTACGGCGTGGGGCACGGACCCCGCCGAGATTGGCCGGGCCAGAGCGACAGTGGGGCAGATATATCCGATGTATCTCGATTTAGAGAAACCGTTCTGGAACCAACTGGAACAGTTCATCCAGCTTACCCAGGAGGCGGCTTTGAACCTGCAATCAACGCAAAGACCGGAAAATCAGGTTGGTGGGGGGGCCAGCGTCACGAATGTGATGGCCCCGGCCCAAGCGGATGTGTCTTATCTGCTTTGGCAGGCGACTCACGGTTGGGGCGAGGTCGAGCGCTGTTGGGCGCGGGAAACCGTAACTGACTGGTCCACGACCCCGAGTTTTCACTGGGCGGTCATCGTCACCGAGGGTGCCGAAGAGGCATTACTGCGGACCTGGAAGTCGCTGGTGGCGCAATGTGTTGGAGTGGCCTGGAACCTGACGGCGGTATCGACCGCGCCGCGCCCGGCCAAACCAGCCATCCCCGCTGGTTTGGCCTGGCGCCAGTCGGCACGGCCGTTGCAGACCGTCAATGAACTGTTGTCCGGGTCGGAGAGCGACTGGGTCGGCCTATTGGAGGCGGGCGATGGCCTGCCGGAACATGCCTTGTTTACCCTGGCATTTCAAACCTTGGCGCATCCGGTATGGCAAGTCCTCTATACCGACGAGGACAGTCTGGATGCCGATGGCGGTTGTTCATTGCCCTACTTCAAGCCTGATTTCAGCCCTGACCTGGTGCGGGCCGCGCCCTTTGCGGTAGGTGGCCTGTTGCTGTTGAGGCGGGAAGCATTCGCTGCATTGGGCGGCTTGCGGCCCGAGATGGAGGGCGTCGAATACTACGACCTGGTGTTGCGGGCCAGCGAACGGCTGGGGCCGGCGGCCATCGGCCATATTCAGGATGTCTTGTATCACCGCTTCGTCGCCGGCGGACATGGCACGCGCAGCCCAGAGGAGGCCGCTGCGGCTGGGATGGCGGCCTTGCACGAACACCTCGAACGGCTGGGCCGCCCGGCCGATATTTCTGCGGGGTTATTGCCGGGCACCTTTCATATCCATTACCGGCATGGTGGCGAGGACCTCGTCTCGATCGTGATCCCGACCCAGAATGGCGGGGCGTTCCTGCAACGCTGCATCGGCTCGATCTTCGAAAACACCGCGTATCCGAACTTTGAGCTGATTGTGGTCGATCGCGGCAGCGACGATGTGGCCAGCCTCGACCTCCTGGCCGAATTAAAGACCCTGGCGGCGGATCGAGTCCGCATCCTGACGGTAGGCCGGGATGTCATATTGACCCAGGCCGCTAATCGAGGCGCGGCGGCGGCCAAGGGCCGTTATCTGCTGTTCTTGTCGGATGCCGCTGCCGCCCTGAACAAGGACTGGCTGGACGAGATGTTGGGTTATGCCGGCCAACCCGATGTCGGCGTGGTGGGCGGGCGGTTGATCGCCCAGGACGCCAGCCTGCTCCATGCCGGATACCTGCTCGGCCTGGAAAGCTATCCTGCCGTCCTGTATGGGAAGGGCCAGTCCATGCATGAGCCGGGCTACTTCGGACGGCTCCAGTTACCGAGCAATCCATCTGCCGTGGCGGCCGCCTGCATGATGGTGGACAAGGCGCTATTTGATCAGTTGGGCGGTTTTGATGCCGGCGATTTGCTTGATGCCTACAGCGATGTGGACCTGTGCCTACGGGCTGGCAAGATGGGGCGTCGGGTGGTCTGGACGCCACACGCCACCTTGTTGCATGAGGGTGAGGCAAGACCCGAAGCACCGGCCGCACCGGATGAGGCCAACCAGGAGGAACCGGAACCTGGGGCCGGGACGAAACGCTTGTGGCATCTGGCCAGCCCCAGCGAAAACATAATGTTCTCCCGGTGGCTACCAAGAATCGCCCACGACCCGGCATACAACCGCAATCTAACCCTGGCCTCGGCGTCTCATGCCTTCGAAATCGAGTTGGCGACAGGCATCACCTGGGATCCGGATTGGCGGCCCCGGCCTCGCGTGCTCGGGCACCCGGCCGATCGTATGGGGTGCGGCGAGTACCGCATCATTGCGCCGATGCGCTGCCTCGCGAACCAAGGTTTGATCCAATCTTATGAGAGTAATTATTACCTCACCACGCCCGGCTTGGCCCGCATGTCGCCCGACGTGGTGATCGTGCAACGGCAAGTTGAATGGGGGCATGTCGCTTGCCTACAGGAATATGCCCGCCACAACCAGTCCTTCAGAATTTACGAATTGGATGACCTGTTGACCAACGTCCAACTGCAAAATTGCGCGCGAAAAAAAATACAAAGCGCCGATCTCATCAAGCGCTTCCGCAAGGCGCTTAACCTGTGCGATCGCATGGTGGTCTCCACCGACTACCTGGCCGACGAGTACCGGCGTTATATAGACGATGTGGTAGTTGTGCCCAATTATGTCGAGCGCGCCCGTTGGGGCGGCTTGCGGCCTTTACGACGGCAATCCGAGCGACCGCGCGTTGGCTGGGCGGGCAGTATGCACCACACTGGCGATTTCGCGATCATTGTCGATGTGGTGAAGGCCACCCGCGCTGAGGTGGACTGGATTTTCTTCGGCATGTGTCCCGATGAGATCAAGGGTCTGGTCAAGGAATTCCACCCCGGCGTGCCGCTCGACGACTACCCGGCCAAGCTGGCCAGCCTGAATCTTGACCTGGCCATCGCCCCGCTTGAAGATGTGCCGTTCAACCATGGCAAGAGCCATTTGCGGCTGCTGGAGTATGGCGTGCTGGGCTATCCGGTGATCTGCACCGACATCACGGCCTACCGGGGCGAACATCCGGTCACCCGGGTCAAAAACCGGTTCAAGGATTGGGTCGAGGCCATCCGTGAGCAGGTCTCGGATAGGGATGAGTTGGCACGGCGCGGCGACGCATTGCGCGACTACATCAACGCCAACTGGATACTTGAGGACCATACGGACGTCTGGCTCAAGGCCTGGCTACCTGCCTGACCGGCAAACCCAATGGCGCTGACGATTACCGGCCCCGAGTTGCTGATTGCCGTGATCCTGGCCACGGCGATCTATCTATTGGAGACGGTTATCCTGCCGCATCGACGCCGACGCGGACCGCAGCCGGCTGCGGACACCGACCTGAAAAACACGGTTCACAAGTTGCGCGCCGAGGTCATTACCCTTCAACACCGCATCGAGGAACTGGAAGTGCGGCTCGGCGCAGAGGCGCCCGAGGCGGAGATCAGCCATTCAGCTTACGACTATGCCATCCAGTATGCCCGTCAGGGCATGATCGCCCCCGAGATCGCCGCCCGCTGTGGCATTTCTCAAGACGAGGCGATCTTGATCGTCGCCCTGCATCGGAAAGGCCAGACGGTCTGATTGACCTCGGTGATTTGGCAGCGCTCAAGTCCAGGGCGAATCCGCCGATAACATGGCCATGAACCACCAATCCGGAGTCGCCATGGGCGATCGACATTCAACAGGCAATACGCGGCGGTCGGCATGAGCCTAGGCGCATTGCCCGATCTGATACTTTCCTGGTTCAGGAATCAGGGGACGGAGCCGTTGTCGGCCGGCAGGGATGCGGCGCTCCATGGACAACTCAAGCCGGGCAGGCAATATGAGGCCTTGGTACTCGATAATCTGGCCAATGGCCGCAACCTGGTTCGGGTTGCCAATCAGAAGTTCGACATGGCCTTGCCGCAACAGGCCAAGCCAGGCGATGTCGTTCGCCTGACCTATGTTCAGGCCGGGGCGCGGCCAACCTTCGCGCTCAATGCTCCGGCCGGAGCATTGTCGCAACCGGTGACCGTCAGCCAGGCCGCCCAGCGGGTCGACGCCCTGATCCGCTATATCCCGGTAATCGCATCGCCAGCGGCCTCGGCGGCGCAATCGACCGCCGCTGCCACGCCGCTCGCCGCAGCCGCCAAGACGATCGTAGTCAATCCTGCCGTCCTACTGGCCGCCGCGTCGACCCCGGTCGGTCCGGCGACCCCGGTTTTGGCGCCGGCCAGCGCGGCCACGCTGTTGATTGAAGAGATGGTCGATAGCACCCAGGCCAGCGTCGCCACCAACACCGGCTTGAATACCGCCCAGGGTGTCGCTGCGGAATCCGCTTCGGTTAGCCATATGCTGCCCATGCGTCTGTTCCAGACGGTCAAGGAAAGCGGCCTGTTTTATGAATCCCACCTGGGCAAATGGGTGCGCGGCGAGGTCGGTCTGGAGGGTATCCAGCGGGAACCGCAGGCCGGCCTGGCCAAAAACCCTGGCGTCTTGCTCGATCTGCCCGATCTGGAAGGAATACCGGAACAGGCCGCCAGGCTGGCCAGTCGGCAGTTGAATATGCTGGAAGGCGGACCCTTTATCTGGCAGGGTCAGGTCTGGCCAGGACAGGATATGACATGGCAGGTCACCGAGCGCGATGGCGGCGGTCGCGCTGCCGAGGACACGGCGCAGAAATGGCGCTCACAATTGCGCCTGACCCTGCCCAGGCTCGGTAGCGTGATAGCCGATCTGGACATCGGAGCGCTTGGTCTGCGCATCCGCCTGAGGGCGCGGACGCCGGAGGCGCTGGCCGAAATGAAAGCGGCCATGGCCGACTTGAGCCAGCGTATCCGGGACTCCGAATTGAACCTGACCAGTCTGAAGGCAGAATTGGCCGATGACCGGGCCTGAACATCGTCCCCACGCGGTTGCTCTGGCCTACCAGGCCGGGGACCTGGCGCCGCGCGTGGTCGCCAAGGGCAGCGGCCATCTGGCGGCGGAGATCATCGCTCGCGCCCGCGAGGCCGGCGTGTTCGTGCATGAGTCACCGGAACTGGTCGCATTACTCATGCAGGTAGACCTGGACGACCGCATCCCGCCCAATCTGTATATCGCCGTGGCGGAACTGTTGGCCTGGCTCTACCGGCTGGAGCAAGGAGCGGGTGATGAAGATACTGATACTGGGCATCGGTAACACCCTGCTGAGCGACGAAGGCGTCGGTGTGCATGTCATTCAGACCCTGGCGGGCCGGGTTGCGCCGGAGGATGAGGTCGAGTTGTTGGATGGCGGGACCTTGAGCTTTACCCTGGCCGGGCCGATCGAGTCGGCCGAGGCGCTGATGGTGGTGGATGCCGCCGAACTCAAAGCCGCGCCGGGTGAGGTCCAGGTCTTTGAAGGTCCGGACATGGACGCCTTCCTGGCCGGCAATCGGAAATCCAGTGTCCACGAGGTCGGCCTGCTCGACCTGATGGTGATTGCTCGACTGACCGGGCACTGGCCAGAGCGTCGGGCCTTGGTGGCTATCCAGCCGGAAAAGGTCGACTGGGGCGAGGCCCTGAGCGAAAAAGTGGCCGCCGCCGTGCCGCTGGCCTGCAAACACATTCGGCAATTGATCGAAGCCTGGCGTGGCCCGATTCGCTAAACGCGCGTTTTGGAAAATCGGTAAATATCGACGACTGAACTAAGCTGATAGAACCGTTTGCCCCTTTGGGTCACCTGGGAGCGTGTTCTTATGAGCAAAGAATCAGGCCTGTTGATCGCCAATCTGGCGCGCCAGGGCGTGTCCCGGCGCACCTTTATGAAGTATTGTGCCACCCTGGCGTCATTGATGGCCTTGCCACCGGCGGCCGGCCGCGCCTTCGCCGAGGCGTTGGCCAAGGCGCCCAGGCCGTCGGTGATCTGGCTCTCTTTCCAGGAATGCACCGGCTGCACCGAGTCCATCACCCGGTCCCACGCGCCCACCCTGGAAGGCCTGATCTTCGACAGCATATCCCTGGATTATCACCACACCCTCATGGCCGCCGCTGGCGAGGCCGCCGAGGCGGCCCGCGCGGCGGCCATAAAGGCGAACTGGGGCAAATACCTGCTGGTGGTGGATGGTTCGGTGCCGATGAAGGATGGCGGGGTCTATTCCACCATCGCCGGCATCTCCAATCATGACATGCTGATGGCCACGGTCAAGGGCGCGGCGGCCATAGTAGCGGTCGGCACCTGCGCGGCCTTCGGCGGCCTGCCCAAGGCGCAGCCCAATCCCACCGGGGCGGTGGCCATCTCCGAGCTGGTGAAGGATAAGCCAGTGGTCAATATTCCCGGTTGCCCGCCCATCCCGGTGGTGATGACTGGTGTGCTGGCACATTACCTGGCCTTTGGCACCCTGCCCGAACTGGATAAACTGGGCCGGCCGCTGGCCTTCTACGGCGAGACCATACACGACCGCTGTTATCGCCGGCCGTTTTACGATCAGGGCAAGTTTGCCAAGACCTTTGACGATGAGGGTGCGCGCAAGGGCTGGTGTCTGTTCGAGCTGGGCTGCAAGGGACCTGTGACCTATAACGTCTGTGCGACCACCAAGTGGAACGACGGCACGTCTTTCCCGATCGAGTCGGGGCATGGCTGCCTGGGTTGCTCGGAGCCGAATTTCTGGGACGCTGGCGGTTTTTACCGCGCCCTGTCCATGCCGGCCGAGCCGCTGAAGGTGGCGGCCAAGGCGGTGGCCATCGGCGCCGCCGTCGGCGTGGCCGTGGCCTTCTCCAACCGCACCAAGAAGACCGCCGCCCGGACCGGCCACCAGACGGCCACGCTGGCCGATCTGGAAAAGTAGGGGCAAGCCATGGATGCAGCACAACTGCTCAACTGGGTGCGCGGCGCCGGACTGCAACTTGCCGTTTTTATCTTCCTGCTGGGCACGGTGTGGCGGCTGATCGAGATTTATAGCCTGGGCCGCAAGCCAGACCTGGCCGAAGCGCGTCATGTTTCAGGCGCGTCGGGTTGGCATACCCTGTGGCGCCGGTCGATACCGATACCCGGCATGATGCAGCGCGCTGGTCTGACCTATATTGCCGGCTATGGCTTCCATATCGGCCTGGCGGCGGTGGTGCTGCTGTTCGCGCCGCATATCCGCCTGATCCACGACCTGACCGGCCTATCCTGGCCGGCGCTGCCTTCCCCATTCGTCGATTTGCTGGCGGTGATGACCCTGGTGGCCATGCTGGTGGTCTTGGCGGAACGGCTACGTCAACCGGTCAAGCGTTTCCTTTCGACCTTCGAGGACTGGCTCACCTGGGCGGTGACCTTCCTGCCGGTACTGACTGGTTATCTCGCCGCCCGGCACCTGCTGTTGCCCTATACCCTGACGCTGTCGCTGCATATCCTCAGCGTTGAGATGCTGCTGGTGCTGCTGCCATTCACCAAGCTGTTCCACGCGTTCACGGTCTGGCCATCGCGCTGGTTCAACGGCGATGCGCATGGAAGGAAGGGGGTAGCGGTATGAGCGCATCACTAGCCCGTGCCGTCAACGTCCTGAAAGAGGTGATCGACGCACCCATTGCCAGTTATTTCGCGAGTTGCGTGCATTGCGGCCTGTGCGCCGAGGCCTGTCTGTTCTACACCGAAACGGACGACCCGAAATACACCCCGATCCACAAGCTGGAGCCGATGCGCCGGGTTTACGCGCAGGAATATACCCTGATCGGCCGGTTGCTCAAATGGCTTGGCCTGAGCAAGCCGCTGACCGATGCGGAATTGGCCGAGTGGCAACCCCTGGTCTATGACAGTTGCACACTATGCGGCCGCTGTTCCATGGTCTGCCCGGTGGGCAACGACATCGTCTATATGGTGCGCAAGCTGCGCGAGGGCATGGCCATCGCCGGCTACGCCCCGGCTGGTGTCCTGGCGGCGACTCAACGCACGATCGAGATGGGCAGTCCGATGGGCGTCAAGCTGCCGGCTTTGAAGGCGCAGATCGGCCACATCGAGGCCGAGACCGGCCTGACCGTGCCGCTCGACCGGGAGGGCGCCGAGTACATGGTGTTGCTGTCGTCGATGGAGATCATCAACTTTCCGGAATACCTCTCGGCGATCGCCCGGATCATGAAGCAGGCGGGCAAGACCTGGACCCTCTGCTCGTCCGCCTTCGAGGCGACCAACAGCGGCATCCAGATCGGGGTCTCGGACCTGGCCAGGGTGATCGTCGCGCGCATCGTCGAGGGGGCGGAACGGCTCAAGGTGCAGACCGTCATCAGTCCGGAATGCGGCCACGCCTTCACCGCCTTGCGCTGGGAAGGGCCGAACCTGATCGGCCGGCCGTATCGCTTCAAGGTCCAGCACATCCTGGAGGTGCTGGACGAGTTGCGCGTCCAGGGCCTGCTCAAGACCCAGGGTTTCGAGGAAAAGCGGCTCACCTTTCACGATCCCTGCCAGCTTGTGCGACGGGGTGGGGTGATCGAGCCACCGCGCAATCTGCTCAGGATGATCTCGAACAACCTGGTCGAGACCACCGATCCGGGTAAATACAACTGGTGTTGCGGCGGCGGCGGCGGGGTGTCGGCCAACGACGACGCCGAGGCGATTCGGCTGATTGCCTTCAAGCGCAAGAAGACGCAGCTCGATGCGGTGAAACCGGACAAGCTGGTGACCGCCTGTGCCAATTGCCGCATCGTATTGGAAGAGGGTCTGGAGCATTACCAGATGAACCTGCCGGTGGTTGGGCTGACCGAGATGATCGCCGACCATCTGGCCAGCGACTGAGGAGATGGCAATGCGGATCAACAATGACGTGGAGTTCAAGGCGGCGCTGAATGGCCTGGACATACACCAGCAGCGCCGGGTGGCGGCGGCCTTCATCGAAAGCGTGTTGCCGCTGTGCCCGGACAACCGGGTCAGCTCGGCGCTGGGCATGGTCAAGCGCACCGGGATTAGCGATGCCGAACTAGCCTCGGCCTATCGGGAGGCGAATAGCGCGCGGGTCGAGCTTTTTACCCAGTGTGGCAAGGAGGCCGACTGGCTGGGCCAGGCCGGCCACTTCGTCGCCAAGGCGACGCTATATTGCGTGAAACCGCCCGAACCGGGCATCAATCTGGCCTGGGAAGCCGCCATGGCCGCACGCATGGCTCGCACCTGCGAGACGGTGGCCGAGGGCGCCGGCACTGAAAACCATGAGGCCGAGAACCAGTACCGCATCCTTTACGACCTGTTGAATACCTGAGAGCAACGCCATGACCGTAACGAATCGCGTCGTCGTCGATCCCATCACCCGCATCGAGGGCCATCTGCGCATCGAGGCGGAGACCGATGAGGCCGGCCGGATTACCCGCGCCTACAGCGCCGGCACCATGGTGCGCGGCATCGAGATCATCCTGCGTGGCCGCGATCCGCGTGATGCCTGGGCATACACGCAGCGCATCTGCGGCGTCTGCACCCTGGTCCATGCCATCGCCTCCATCCGGGCGGTCGAGGACGCGCTGAAATATCCGATCCCAGCCAACGCCCAACTGATCCGCAACCTGATGATCGCGGCCCAGTTCGTGCATGACCACGTCATGCACTTCTACCACCTCCATGCCCTGGACTGGGTGGACGTGGTATCGGCCCTGAAGGCCGACCCCAAGGCGACCTCAGCCCTGGCCCAGCGCATCAGCGGCTATGCCAAGTCATCGCCCGGCTACTTTGCTGACATGCAAAAGAAGCTGAAGGGTTTTGTTGAGGCTGGCCAGTTGGGCATCTTTGCCAACGGCTACTGGGGCCATCCGGCCTACAAACTGCCACCCGAGGCCAACCTGATGGCGGTGGCCCATTATCTCGAAGCGCTGGCCTGGCAGCGCGACGTGGTCAAGCTGCACGCCATCTTCGGCGGCAAGAATCCGCATCCCAATTTCCTGGTCGGCGGCGTACCCTGCGCCATCAGCGTCGAACCCAAGCCAGCCGGTCCCGGCCATGGCCCGCACTATCGCGGCGGCCAGGAGGCCACGGCGGTCAGCATGGTTGGACTGCAAACGGTCCAGAACGTCATCAACCAGATGCGCGAGTTTGTCGATCAGGTCTACCTGCCGGATACCCTGGCCATCGCCGGCTTTTACAAGGACTGGGCGGCGCGCGGCGAAGGCCTGGGCAATTTCCTCTGCTACGGCGATTTTCCCGCCCAGGACATGAATTCGCCGGACACCTTCTTCCTGCCGCGCGGCGCGATCCTGAATCGCGACCTGACCACCATCCATCCGGTTGATCTGCACGACCCGGCGCAGATACAGGAATACATCTCCCACTCCTGGTACCGGTACAGCGTCGGTGACGGCAAGGGCCTGCACCCCTATGCCGGTGAGACCGAGTTCAACTACACCGGCCCCCAACCGCCCTATGAACACCTCGATGTCGAGGCCAAGTATTCCTGGATGAAGTCGCCGCGCTGGAACGGCAAGGCCATGGAGGTCGGGCCGCTGGCGCGGGTGCTGATGCTCTACGCCAAGGGCCACGAACAGACCAGGGAACTGGTCGGCTACACTTTGAAGACGCTGGGCGTCGGCACCGAGGCGCTGTTCTCGACCCTGGGCCGCACCGCCGCCCGGACCCTGGAATCAAAGATCATCGTCGAGGCCATGCAGGGCTGGTTTGACAGCCTGATGGCCAACATCAAGGTCGGTGACTTGAAGACCTTCAATGAGACGCAATGGGATCCGTCGACCTGGCCGAAACACGCCGAGGGCGCGGGCTTCACCGAAGCGCCACGCGGTGCTCTCGCGCACTGGGTCGTCATCGACGATGGCCGCATCGCCAACTATCAGGCGGTGGTGCCTTCTACCTGGAATGCCGGCCCGCGCGACGCCGCCGGTCTGCCCGGCGCCTACGAGGCGGCGCTGCAGGACCGGCATACGCTCTATGACCCGAAACAGCCGATCGAAATATTGCGCACCATCCACAGCTTTGACCCGTGCATCGCCTGCGCTGTGCATGTAACCGACCCTGAAGGCGAGGAACTCGTTCAGGTCAAGATACGCTGAAGAACGGATATGGAGAGCCAGGCTATGAGCAAAAGAACGATGCTGATGTTGGATGGCAACGAGGCTGTCGCCCGCATGGCCTACAGGCTCAACGAGGTCATCGCCATCTATCCCATCACGCCCTCGTCCACCATGGGCGAGTGGTCG
>PFGT01000025.1:1126-16913 GCA_002782005.1 Hydrogenophilales bacterium CG12_big_fil_rev_8_21_14_0_65_61_21
AATCTGACATCGGCCGCTCCAATCGCGCGAGGCCTTTCGGTCCCCCGCTTTCTCCCTCAGGTCGTATGCGGTATTAGCGTAACTTTCGCTACGGTATCCCCCACGACTGGGTACGTTCCGATGCATTACTCACCCGTTCGCCACTCGCCATCAGGCCGAAGCCCATGCTGCCGTTCGACTTGCATGTGTAAAGCATGCCGCCAGCGTTCAATCTGAGCCAGGATCAAACTCTTCAGTTCAATCTTGCTTACTCTTCATAACTTCTACCTACTCTTCCGAATAGGCCGCTTTCCACTCTCTCAGAATTAACTTCAATAAGTGTCAAGCATCAGGTACTTCTCTTCGCTTCCACTAGCCAATAAAGACTAGCTTCCACCTCTGCCCAATGCCCACACTTCTTAAGGCTGTTTCATGTTTTTAAAGATCAGTTCTCGCTGTTTTGCGTTGCTGCTTGAGCAGCGAGAGGGGCGCATTATACGGACCGAAAAATGTCGGTCAAGCGCTTTTTGTAACTTTATTGAAATAAGTTCAAGAGACCGTCACGCGAGCGAATTTGCGCTTGCCGACTTGCGCCACCACCGTTGCGCCCTTGGCCACGACAAGCCCTTTATCGCCGACCTTTTCGCCATCCAGCCGGACGCCGCCACCCTCTATCTGGCGCATGGCTTCCGAAGTGCTGGCCACCAGGCCGGCCTGCTTGAGCAGTTGCGGTATCGGCAAGCCCGCCACGCCGCCATCCAGGGCCAGCTCGGCGATGTCGTCCGGTATGGCGCCTTGCCGGAAGCGCGCCTCGAAGTCGACCAATGCGCTCAGAGCGGCAGCACGATCATGGAAACGGCTAATGATTTCCTGGGCGAACATCACCTTGATGTCACGCGGATTGCGTCCAGCCTCGACATCCAGCCGCCATTGCCGGACCGTTGCCAGCGATTCGAATGAGAGCAGCTCGATATAGCGCCACATCAGAGCGTCCGAGGCCGACATCAGCTTGCCGAACATCTCGTTCGGCGGCTCATTGATACCGATGTAGTTGCCCAGCGACTTGGACATCTTCTGGATGCCGTCCAGCCCCTCCAGGATAGGCATGGTCAGGACTACCTGCGGCTCTTGGCCATAGTGTTTTTGCAGTTCGCGACCGACCAGCAGATTGAACTTCTGGTCGGTGCCGCCCAGTTCCACGTCGGCCTTCATGGCCACCGAGTCATAGCCCTGGATCAACGGATAGAGAAACTCATGGATGGCAATCGGCTGGCCGCCACGGTAGCGTTTGGAAAAATCATCGCGTTCCAGCATCCGTGCCACGGTATGTTTGGCGGCCAACTGAATCAGATCGGCGGCATCCATCTCACCCATCCAGCTTGAGTTGAACATCACCAGGGTCTTTTCCGGGTCGAGTATCTTGTAGATTTGCTGCTCGTAGGTCCGGGCATTCTCGATCACGTCGTCGCGGGTAAGCGGTTTGCGGGTGACGTTCTTGCCAGTCGGGTCGCCGATCATGCCGGTGAAGTCGCCGATCAGAAACATCACCTCATGGCCCAGTTCCTGGAACTGGCGCAGCTTGTTGATCAGCACCGTGTGGCCGAGGTGGAGATCTGGCGCGGTCGGGTCGAAGCCGGCCTTGATCCGGAGCGGCTTGCCGCGTTTCAGTTTCTCGACCAGTTCAGCTTCAAGTAGAAGCTCGTCGCAGCCGCGTTTGATGATGTCCAGGGAATTGTCGATGGCTAACATGAAATGAATCTTGGGCAGATTGCGTGGAGCGGGTGAAGGGAATCGAACCCTCGTCACTTGGTTGGGAACCAAGAGCTCTACCATTGAGCTACACCCGCGTGATAAGCTTGGAAGCCCGAATGTTACTGGATTTCGGCGCTTTAATGATAGAGATAACCGTCAATGGCGCAGCGCAACGCATCGACTCGCCCTTCTTAGTTTCCCAGTTGCTGGACCGACTCGAACTGACCGGTAAGCGGCTTGCCGTCGAGTTAAACGGTGAGATCGTGCCCCGGAGCCGACACGCCAGCACATCGCTCGCCGATGGCGACCGACTGGAGATTGTGGTGGCCGTGGGCGGCGGCTGATATTCGCGGCCCAGGCCGCTCCTTGTATTGGAAAAAACATGGATCAACTCGTTATCGCCGGCAAGGCCTATTCCTCCCGTTTGCTGGTGGGTACCGGCAAGTACCGGGATTTTGCAGAGACGCGACTGGCCATCGAGGCCTCGGGCGCTGAGATCGTCACCGTTGCGATCCGCCGTACCAATATCGGTCAGGACCCCAACCAGCCCAGCCTGCTCGACGCACTGCCAGCGTCGAAATACACCTACTTGCCAAACACCGCCGGCTGCTACACCGCCGACGACGCCATCCGCACCCTGCGCCTGGCCCGTGAACTGCTGGACGGCCACGACCTGGTGAAGCTGGAGGTGCTGGGCGACCCGCAGAGCCTGTATCCCAACGTGGTCGAGACCCTCAAGGCCGCCGAGGTGCTGGTCAAGGACGGCTTCAAGGTGATGGTCTACAGCTCGGACGACCCGATCATCGCCAAGCAACTGGAAGACATCGGCTGCGTCGCGGTGATGCCATTGGCCTCCCTGATTGGCTCCGGCATGGGCATCCTCAACCCCTGGAATCTGCAAATCATCATCGACCGTTTGCAGGTGCCGGTGGTGGTCGATGCCGGTGTCGGCACCGCCTCGGATGCCGCCATTGCCATGGAGCTGGGCTGCGCGGCGGTGCTGATGAACTCCGCCATTGCCGGGGCACAGCATCCGGTGCTAATGGCCGGGGCCATGCGAAAGGCGGTCGAGGCCGGACGCGAGGCCTTCCTGGCCGGCCGGATGCCGAAGAAACTGTACCAGGCCAGTCCGTCGTCGCCCACCAGCGGGCTGATTGGTTCCTGATTCGATGATCGATACCCTGCTGCCGGAGCAGGTCCGCCGCTCGGTCAAAAGCTTTGTCTTGCGTGCCGGCCGCATGGGCACCGGCCAGGCCCGCGCCCTGGCCGACCTGGGACCGCGTTTTCTGATCCCTTACTCGCCCGAGCTGCTGGACCTCGATGCCGTCTTCGGCCGCGTCGCGCCCCGGATTCTGGAGATCGGCTTCGGCATGGGCGACAGCACCGCCACCATCGCCGCCAGCCAGCCGGACACCGACTATCTCGGCGTGGAGGTGCATACCCCTGGCGTCGGCGCGCTGTTGAAACGCATCGGTGAAGGTAATCTCGGCAACCTGCGGATCATCCAGCATGACGCCGTGGAGGTGCTCAACCGGATGCTGGCGGATGGCTCGCTGGACGGCATCCACATCTTCTTCCCCGACCCGTGGCCAAAAAAGAAGCACCATAAACGCCGGCTGATCCAGCCCGAGTTGGTCGCCCTGTTGGCCCGCAAGCTGAAGCCAGGTGGCTACCTGCACCTGGCCACCGACTGGGAGGATTACGCTTGGCAAATGCTGACCGTTTTGTCCGGCGAGCAATCCTTGCGCAACACCGAGCAGGATTTCGCGCCCCGGCCGAGCTACCGCCCGCTCACCAAATTCGAGCGCCGCGGCCTGAAGCTGGGCCATGGCGTCTGGGACCTGATCTTTCGCAAGGCCGTATAATTTCATCGTTTCTAATTTAGGGAGCGTACTCATGCAACGTCGTGATTTCCTCAAAGGCGCGGGCGCCAGCCTGGCCGCCTCCGCCGCCGTGGCCCTGCAAGGGTGTAGCAAGAAAGAGGCGGCCGGCGCCGCCGGCGAACTGCCCACCATCCGCTGGCGCCTGGCCTCCAGCTTTCCCAAGAGTCTGGACACCATCTACGGCGCGGCCGAGGTGCTGGCCAACCGGCTGGACAAGATCACCGCCGGCAAATTCCAGATTCGCGTTTACGCCGGCGGCGAGATCGTACCAGGGCTTCAGGTCATGGACGCGGTGCAGCAGGGCACCGTGGAATGCGGCCATAGCGCGAGCTATTACTATGTCGGCAAGAACATGGCCTATGCCTTCGACACGGCCATTCCCTTCGGTCTCAGCGCCCGCCAGCAAAACGCCTGGATGTATTACGGCGGCGGCCTGGAGCTGACCCGCGAGCTATTCAAGACCAGCAACATCGTCAATTTTCCCGGCGGCAACACCGGCGTGCAGATGGGCGGCTGGTTTCGCAAGGAGATCAAATCCCTGGCTGACCTCCAGGGTCTGAAGATGCGCATCCCCGGCATCGGCGGCCAGATCATGGCCAAGCTGGGCGCAGTGCCGCAAACCCTGGCCGGCGGCGACATCTACCCCTCGCTGGAGCGTGGCGCCATCGACGCCGCCGAGTGGGTCGGCCCCTATGACGATGAGAAGCTGGGCTTCGCCAAGATCGCCCAACACTATTACTACCCCGGCTGGTGGGAAGGCGGCCCGCAGCTATCCTTCTACGTCAACATCGATAAATGGAACGCCTTGCCCGAGGCCTACCGGCAGGCTTTCGAGGCCGCCGCCGCCGAGGCCAATGTCAACATGCTGGCCGCCTACGATCACAAGAACCCAATCGCCCTGAAACATCTGCTGGCGGCCGGCGTGCAATTACATGCCTACCCGCAGGACGTGATGGCGGCGGCGGAGAAGGCGGCCTTTGAACTCTACGAGGCCGAAGCGGCCAAAAACGAGGCCTTTCGCAAGATATATACGCAGTGGAAACCCTACCGCGACGCCGAGATTCAATGGTTCAAGCTGGCCGAGGCCAGCTACGATAATTTCGTCAATAAATAAGGAGAACCAACATGAAATACACCGTCCTTCTGACCACCCTCACGACACTGGGCCTTGCCGCCTGCGGCAACAAGGAAGCGAGTCTGCCTCAGACCGCCGAGGTCAACCCGCCGGCGGTCAGTGCGCCGGCCGCCACCGACCAGCCTGCCAGTGCCGCAGCCCCTGCACCGGCCGTGCCAGTACCAGCGCCTGTTCCGGTATCCACCGCCAAACCTGCAACCAAACCCGCCAGTATGCCTGTCCCTGCGCCAATCCCGGCGGCTACAACAGCCAGTCCTGCCGCACCTGTGCCTACGCCGACCGCCATCGCCAAACCCGTCCCCGCGCCTACGCCTGCTCCGACTCCCAGCGCCAAACCTGCGCCAGTCAGCCACGCTGGGCAAGCCAAGTTCAAGACCGCCTGCGCCGGCTGCCATGGCCAGCAAGCCCAGGGTCAGGGCACCTTCCCCAAACTGGTCGGCCAATCCGCCGCCGACCTGAAGGCCAAGCTGGAGAAATATCGCAAGGGTGAAAAGGTCGGGCCGATGAGTGCCGTCATGACTGCACCAGCCAAGGCCCTGTCCGATTCGGAACTGGATGAGGTTGCCGGTTATATCGCTGGCCTGAAATAAACCGGCGCCACAAATGAAAAAGGACGGGCAAGCCCGTCCTTTTTCATTGCCCGGCGTCGCCTCAGCCTACCGCCAGCAATTCCACATCGAAGATCAGCGTCGCGTTGGGCGGGATCACGCCGCCGGCGCCGCGCTCGCCATAGCCCAGGTGCGGCGGAATGGTTAACTTGCGGCTGCCGCCCACCTTCATGCCGGCGACACCCTGGTCCCAGCCGGGGATGACATGGCCACGACCGAGCGGAAAATCGAACGGCTCGTTGCGGTCCTTGCTGGAATCAAACTTGGCGCCGTTCTCCAGCCAACCGGTGTAATGCACGCTCACCGTGCATCCGGCCTCGGCCATATCGCCTTCGCCCACAATCAGGTCTTCGATAATCAGTTTACCTGCCATTTTCTGCTCCTTGTTGAAAAATCTGTCTCATTGACCTTATAGGCCGCTCCGCACCAATCCCGGAAAGGTCAGGATCAGGATCACCATCAGCACCTGCACCACTACGAAGGGGATCGCGCCCCAGTAGATGTCGCTGGTCCGTATCGCCTTGGGCGCCACGCTGCGCAGATAGAACAGGGCGAAGCCGAAGGGCGGGTGCAGGAACGAGGTCTGCATGTTGACGCCCAGCAGCACCCCGAACCAGACCAGGTCGATGCCCAGCTTATGGGCCACCGGCGCCAGCAAGGGCACGATGATGAAGGCGATCTCGAAGAAGTCCAGGAAGAAGGCCAGTAAGAATACCAGCAGGTTCACCACCAGCAGGAAGCCCAGCGCGCCGCCCGGCAGGGCCGTCAGCAAACCCTCCACCCAGAGGTCACCGTTGACACCCCGGAATACCAGCGAGAACACCGTCGAGCCGATCAGGATGAAGACCACGAAGGTGGTGAGCTTGGCGGTGGAATCCATCGCCTGACGCAACAGGTCGAGGCTAAGCCGATGCTTCATCGTGGCCAGCGCCAACGCCCCCACCGCACCCATGGCGCCGCCTTCGGTGGGCGTCGCGACGCCCAGGAAGATGGTGCCCAGCACCAGAAAGATCAGGGCCAGCGGCGGCAATATAGTAACCATTGCACTGCTGGCCAGCGCCCCGCCCCTGAGGGTGCGCGCCTCAACCGGCAAGGCCGGGGCCGCCGCCGGCCGGAGCAAGGTGACCGCCAACACATAACCGACATATAGGCCGGTGAGCAGCAGGCTCGGGACCAGCGCGCCACGATACATATCGCCGACCGAAACGCCCAGTTGATCGGACAGCACGATCAACACCAGGGATGGCGGAATGATCTGGGCCAGGCTGCCGGAGGCGGCAATGATGCCGGTCGCCAGCCGTTTGTCATAGCCGTAGCGCAGCATGATCGGCAGCGAGATCAGCCCCATGGCGATCACCGAGGCCGCCACCACGCCAGTGGTCGCCGCCAGCAGCGCGCCGACAAAGATCACCGCGTAGGCCAGGCCGCCGCGCACCGCGCCGAACAATTGGCCCATGGTCTCCAGCAACTCCTCGGCCATGCCGCTGCGCTCCAGGATCAACCCCATGAAGGTGAAGAAGGGAATCGCCAGCAAGGTGGCATTGGCCATGATGCCATAGACGCGCTCCGGCAAGGCCTGAAGCAACGAGAACTCGAAGAAGCCGGACTGGATACCGATCAAGGAGAATAAAAGACCATTCGCCGCCAGGGAAAAGGCGACCGGATAGCCGAGCAACAGAAACACGATCAGCCCCACAAACATCAGTGGCGCCATGATCTCGAAGCTCATGCCACCTCCTCCGCCTGCTCGCCCGGCAAGGGCCCCTTACCCAGCAGGAAGGCCAGCCGCTTGATCGCCTCGGACAGCCCTTGCAGGGCCAGCAACGTGAAGCCAACCGGGATGGCCAACTTGATTGGCCAACGCGACAGGCCGCCGGCATCCGACGACATCTCGCCTATCAAGTAAGAATCCAACAACGCGGGCCAGCTCAGCCAGGCGATCAAGCCTGCGGTCGGCAACAGAAACAGCAGACTGCCCGCCAAGTCGATCCAGGCCCGCGTGCGCGGCGCAAGTCGGCCATAGAGCACGTCGATGCGGACATGGCCATTGTGCTTGAGGGTGTAACCAGCGCCGAGCAGAAAGATCAACGCGAACAGATACCACTGGATCTCCAGCCAGGCGTTGGAACTCATGTTGAAGCTGTAGCGGAACAGCGCATTGCCCGCCGACACCAGAGCCGCCAACAACACCAGCCACATCGTCGCCCGACCGACCCGTTCATTGATCGCGTCAATGACTCGGGATAAACGAAGTAGCGCCACCACCTCAGTTGCCCGCCACAGTCATGCGGTCGATGAGTATCGAGCCGACCCGCCGCGAGCCACGCACTTCAGTGTCGCTGCCGATGGCCTGGATGGCCATGAACATGGCCTTCAAGTTGCCGGCTATGGTGATCTCTTCCACCGGATAGGCCAGCTCGCCGTTCTCGACCCAGAAGCCAGCCACGCCACGCGAATAATCGCCGGTCACCAGGTTGAGACCGTGGCCGAGTAGCTCGGTCGCCAGGAGCCCTGTGCCCATCTTCTGCAACAGCTCGTCGAACGACTCGCCGGTCGAAGGTACGATCAGGTTGTGGTTGCCGCCGGCATTGCCGGTGCTTTTCATGCCCAGCTTGCGAGCGCTGTAGGTGGACAGGAAATAGCCCTGCACCATGCCGTTCTTGACTACGTCGCGGTCCCGTGTCGCCACACCCTCGGAATCGAACGGCGCACTGGCCAGACCCTTGACGATGAATGGCCGCTCCTGGATTTGGACAAAATCGGGGAACACCAACTGACCCAGGCTATCGAGCAGAAAGCTGGACTTGCGATACAGATGCCCGCCCGACACCGCCGACACAAAGCTGGCAATCAAGCCGGCGGCCAACGGCGCCTCGAACAACACCGGGCACTGACGGGTCGCCAGCTTGCGGGCATTGAGGCGCCGCACCGTGCGCTCGCCGGCACGCCGGCCAACCGACTCGGGGCTGTCCAGATCGCCCGCCTCACGCGCCGTGGTATACCAGTAATCGCGCTGCATACCGCTTTTATCCTCAGCGATCACCGCACAGGACAGGCTGTGCCGCGAGCCGGGATAACCGCCCATGAAGCCGAGCGAATTGGCGTAAACGAACTGCGATTCCTGGACGCTGACCCCCGCACCCTCCGAGTTGGTAATGCAACCGTCCACCGCCAGGGCCGCCGCCTCGCAGGTACGCGCCAATTCAATCGCCGCGTCCACCGGCAAATCCCAGGGATGGTGCAGGTCCAGTTGCGGGATTTCCTGCGCCAGCAGGTCGGCGTCGGCCAGCCCGGCGCAATCGTCCTCGGCGGTGAAGCGGGCGATGGCCAGGGCCTTGTCCACGGTCCGGCCCAACGCCTCGGCGGAGAAATCCGAGGTCGAGGCATGGCCGCGCCGCTGCCCCAGGTAGGCTGTCACGCCAACGCCCTTGTCCTTGTTGAACTCGATGGTCTCGACCTCGCCCTTGCGCACATTGACGCTCTGGCCGAAGCCCTCGGAGGCCTCCACCTCGGCGGCCGTCGCGCCGGCTTTGCGGGCCAGGTCAAGCACCTTGCCAGCCAGGTCGCGCAACAGGGTATCGGAGTAGGAAAAATGCTTTTCGGGCACGATGGCGGTCTGATCTTGAATGGAAAGCTCGCATCATATCAACGTTAGACGATCTCATCGCTACACCGATAGTAGAATGTTTGCCTCAGCATCAAGGCACCAAGATGGCCCCAGACCCGTTCATAAAGCACTTGCAGTCGCATGCAACATCATTCGCGGCGATCAAGTCCAAACAACGGGTCGCCGACCACGGAGAGGTATTCACTCCCGCATGGATGGTCGATGCCATGCTCGACCTTGTGAAGGACGAGTCGGCGCGTATCGACTCCCGCTTTCTGGAACCGGCATGCGGCAGCGGCAATTTCCTGGTGCAGATACTGCGGCGCAAGCTTGCCGCCGTGGAACTCAAGTACGGCAAGTCGGACTTCGAGCGTCGGCACTATGCGCTTTACGCGCTGATGTGCATCTACGGCATCGAGCTTCTGGCAGACAACATCGCCGAGTGCCGTGCAAACATGTTGGATATTCTCGCCGAGTATCTGAACATTGATGAGTCGGATGACCTGTTCCGCGCCGCTTTCTATGTGTTATCGCAGAATCTAGTCCACGGTGATGCCTTGACGATGTGCGTCAACACTGGCGAGCCGATTACTTTTGCCGAATGGGGCTACCTCGGCAAGGGCAAGTTTCAGCGCCGCGATTTTCGCTTTGACGTGCTGACCGGTTCGTCGGCCTTCAGTGCCGAAGATTCGCTCTTTGCCCACCTCGGCAAGCATGAGATATTCCAGCCGACGAAGACCTATCCGCCGATGACGGTAAGCGAACTGGCTACGCTGGAGGGAGATTAAACATGGCCCAGATCGATGTGAAAGGCACGTCCATCACAGTCTATTCCGAGGGCGACAAGGACTTCATCTCGCTGACGGACATGCTCAGAGCCAAGGACGGGGATTTTTTCATCTCCGACTGGCTGCGCAACCGCAACACCGTGGAATTCATTGGTATCTGGGAGCAGGTTCACAACTCGGATTTTAATTATGGCGGATTCGCCGCAATTACAAGTCAAGCGGACGCACTGCGACTGGAAGGGACGGGCGTATGAGCGAGCTTCCATCCATGTCATCCCGCCTGTTCGAAGATGTCCGCGCCATCCTGCAAGATGCACGAGGCAAAGCCTATGCTGCCGCCAATTCCGCCATGGTGGAAGCCTACTGGCGCATCGGTCGCCGCATCGTCGAAGAGGAGCAGGGCGGAGCCGTCCGTGCAGAATACGGCAGCCAACTGATCCACCACCTTGCGCGCGCCCTCGGCGAAGAATTCGGTAGCGGCATGTCCGTCGCCAATCTCAGAAATTTCAGGCAGTTCTACCTCACCTTTCCCGACGCGGGAAATCGCTACGCACTGCGTAGCGAATTGAGCTGGACACATTGGCGGCTGATCATGCGGGTCGAAAATCAGCAGGCCAGGGACTACTACATTGAGGAAACTGCCCGCCAGCAATGGACTTCCCGCGCCCTGGAACGTGCTATCGAAACGCGCAGCTTCGAGCGTCTGCTGAAAGCCCCCCAATCTGCCACTCCGGCAGTTCAGGAGGTCAATCCGCTTCATCTCCTGAAGGACCCCTATATCCTCGAATTTCTCGGCCTTCCGGAAGGGGCATTGCCCAGCGAACGCCAGCTCGAAGATGCACTCGTCACCCGCCTGCGCGACTTTCTCATGGAACTCGGCAAAGGCTTCTCCTTCGTGGGACGCCAGTTCCGCATCAGCACCGAGACCACCCATTTCTACGTCGATCTCGTTTTCTACAACTACCTGCTCAAGTGCTTCGTCCTCATCGACCTGAAAACGAAAAAACTCACCCACGCCGATATCGGGCAGATGGACATGTATGTGCGGATGTTCGATGATCTCAAGCGCGGCGAAGACGATAACCCAACCATCGGCATCATCCTCTGCGCCGACAAGGACGAAACACTGGTCCACTACTCCGTTCTCAGGGAAAGCCAGCAGCTCTTTGCTTCCAAATATCGCCTCGTCCTCCCCAGCGAAGAGGAGCTTCAGAGCGAACTCGAACGCCGCCACATCCTTGATTGGTCGCAGCAGGAAGAGGACAACCCCACATGAGCGAACAAGTTGCCTTCACCCTGCGCGGTCGCAATCCTGATGTGCTGACCTGCATTGCCAATCTTTCCAACGACGAGGTATTCACCCCGCCAGAGTTCGCCAACAAGATGCTCGATACCCTTGCCGAAGCGTGGGCGGCCAGCCACAACGGGGCGAATATCTGGGCGGACAAAACCGTGAAATTCCTCGACCCGTGCGCCAAGTCGGGCGTGTTCCTGCGGGAAATTACCAGCCGACTGAACAAAGGCCTTGCAGACGAAATGCCGAACCTTGAAAAACGGGTCAATCACATCCTGACCAAGCAGGTGTTCGGCATCGGCATCTCCCATCTCACCAGCCTGCTGGCGCGGCGCAGCGTGTATTGCTCGAAGCACGCCAACGGATCGCACTCTATTGCCAAGGGCTTTGACGGTGAGGCGGGCAATATCTGGTTCGAGCGCACCGAACATGCGTGGGCCAATGGCAAATGCACGTTTTGTGGGGCAAGTCAGAGCGCACTGGATCGCGGCGAAGGGCTGGAAACCCATGCCTACGCGTTCATTCACACCGACGACATCAAGACTCGGGTTGCCGAGTTGTTTGGAGACGATATGCAGTTCGACGTCATCATTGGAAACCCGCCATACCAGTTGAGCGATGGCGGCTACGGCACGAGCGCGGCGCCCATCTATCAGATGTTTGTGGAAAAGGCCCTTGATCTTGAGCCGCGCTATGCCGTCTTCGTGACGCCGTCTCGCTGGATGGCGGGTGGCAAGGGTCTCGACAAATACCGGGAGAAGATGCTTTCGGACAAGCGTATGCATCGCATCGTGGACTATCCAAAGTTGTACGAGGGTTTTCCGGGCGTGAAGATTCGTGGCGGCATCTCGTATTTCCTGTGGGATCGCGAACACAATGGGCCGTGCGAGGTGCAGACGATCTGGGATGGGCAACCAACGGGGCCTGCGGTTGCTCGTCATCTTGATGCATATGACATCCTCGTCCGACGCAACGAGGCAGTTTCTATCTTGGACAAAGTCAGGGCGATGGGTGAGCCAACGCTTGATAAGCGTGTGTCCACCGGCAAGCCGTTTGGGCTCCGCACATTCTTTCATGGCAAGCCTGAAGCGAAGGGCCTAAAGGAGCCAGTGAAGCTATTTGGGTCACAGAAAGTTAGCTGGGTCGAGCGCACTGGAATTTCGGTCAACTCGGATTGGATAGACGAGTGGAAGGTGCTGATGACAGCCGTTCAGGGAACCAGTGCGGCGATCGAGACCAAGTTCCTCAGCAAACCGATCATTGCCGAGCCGGGTACCGCGTGTACCGAGACCTACCTTGTTGCCGGCCACTTCGACAATGAGACGATGGCGCTCAACTACGCCCAATATCTGCGCACTCGGTTTGCTCGATTTCTGGTTTCTCTCCGCAAGGCCACGCAGCACGCCACGCGCGATGTGTACGCATTCATACCGGACCTGCCTCTCGACCAAGAGTGGACCGACGCCAAGCTCTACAAGCGCTATGGGCTGACCAAGGACGAGATCGCCTTTATCGAGTCACAGGTCGCAGCGCACGACAGCGAACTATTCGATAAAGCCGTCAAAGACGCAGGCGACGATGAGTAAGGCCAACAGGGAAAACCTCGCGCCCAAGCCGGACGCGCTCTTCGGGCGCGTCGTTTCCATCCTTGAACAGGCGCGGGGGAATGTCGTCCGGGCCGTGAACACCAACATGGTGTTGGCCTACTGGCTGATCGGGCGTGAGATTGTCGAGGCCTTGCAGGGGGGCGCGGAGCGGGCAGAGTATGGCAAAAGGGTCGTCGAAGAGCTCTCCGCACGGCTGACGGAGCGGTATGGGAAAGGGTTTTCGGAGCAGAGCTTACAGAATTTCAGGCGTTTCTTTCTCGCTTATTCGGAGAGGGTTACAACTTCCTCCCCAATGGGTAAGGATTCTTCCGACACTTGCGGATATCCGGAGAAATCACTCCCGGTGGGCGTGGAATCTTCAATAGAAGCAATTCCCTCCCCGGCGGGGAGGGAATCCGGCATGACACAGATTCCCCCCCCGTCGGGAAGAGAATTTGGCGATACGGAAAAAGTATCCCCATTGGGGATGGAATTGCTTCCAGCGCAGAAAAGTCACCCGGCGGGTGACGAATTGCCACACGGTTTCTCGCCGCACCTCTCCTGGTCGCATTACCGTGCCCTGATGCGCGTGGAAAATGTGGCCGCCCGCGATTTCTACGAGCGGGAAGCCAGCGAATGCGGCTGGTCGAAGGCGCAACTGGAAAGGCAGATTCACAGCTTTTACTATGACCGGATTGTTGCCAATCGCGGCGAGAAGGGGCTGCTGCCCGTCGGCAGGGAGCGCCTGCCCGGCGAAAGGGTTGAGCCATCCCACCTGCTCAAGTCGCCGATGGTGCTGGAGTTTCTCGGGCTTCCCGATGCGCCTGATCTGCATGAAAGCCGGCTCGAACAGGCGATTATCGACAACCTGCAAAGCTTCCTGCTGGAACTGGGCAAGGGGTTTTCCTTTGTCGCCCGGCAAAAGCACATCCGCTTCGGTGACGACGATTTCTATATCGATCTGGTTTTCTACAACTATGTTCTGAAGTGCTTTCTGCTGCTTGATCTGAAAATGGGCAAGCTCACCCATGCCGATGTCGGGCAGATGGACGGCTATGTGCGGCTTTACGAAGACCGGTTCAAAATCCCCGGCGATAATCCCACCATTGGCCTGCTGCTCTGCTCGGACAAAGGCGAAGCGGTGGCCAAATATTCGATCCTGAACGAGAACAGGCAGATTTTTGCTTCCAAATACCTGCCCAATCTGCCGACGGAAGAACAACTCCGGCTGGAGATCGAAAAAGAACGATGCCTCATTGAATCCGCCCTTGAGGACAGCGCCGATGAGTAAGCCCGCCATCGAGGAAATCCTCGCGCCCAAGCCGGAGGTCTGCTCATGACACCGCTGGAGAGGTTTTATACGGAAGACCCCCGGTGGCACGAAAAAATCGGCGCGATTCACGCCTTGCTGGAGCGCGTCAAGATCAGCGAGGAGCAGTCCGGCGATGTGCTGCACCTGCGCAAGCTCAACCGCATTCTCTCGGTGCATGCCTCGACCGCCATTGAAGGCAACCAGCTCACCTTGGGCCAGGTAACCGATGTCATTAACGGCAAACCGGTCTGGGGGCCGCCCAAGGACATCAAAGAGGTGCAGAACGCCTGGCACGCCTACAACGAAATCACCGGCTTTGACCCTTGGTCGGTGGACGATTTGTTGCAGGCCCATGCTCGCCTGACCGATACGCTAATCGGCGAATCAGGGCAGTTCCGCAGCGTGAGCGTGGCGGTTGTCGGCCACGATGGCACACCGTTGCATCGCGGCGCGCCTTCGGCCCAAGTCCCCGCGCTGGTTGGGCAACTCCTGGACTGGGGGAAGTCCAGCGCGGCGCACCCGCTTATCAAGAGTTCCGCCGTCCACTACATGCTGGAATACATCCACCCCTTCCGCGATGGCAACGGTCGCATCGGGCGGCTGTGGCAGACGCTGATTCTTTCAAAATGGAACCCGCTGTTTGCCTGGATGCCGATTGAAACGCTGGTGCATCACAACCAGGCGCTGTACTACCAAGCGTTGCAGGATTCACATGCCGGCATGGTGGATTGCCGCCCCTTCATTGGCTTCATGCTCGATGCCATCGCCAATTCGCTCTACAAATACATTGATGTGGCGGCGGAGACTGTGGCGGATGTCGGTGCAAATATCCCTGTAAATGTCCCTGTAAATGTCCCTGTAAATGTCCCTGTAAATAAAGTTGCAGCCAAGATTCTGGTATTGCTGCGAGCCAATCCAAAAGCCAGTGCGCAAAAAATGGCGCTGGCTTTGGGCGTGGCCGATAAAACCATCAAACGCCACCTCAAAGCTCTGCGTGAGCAAGGACGAATCCAGCGCATCGGTTCGGACAAAGCTGGCTACTGGGAAATCATCGAGAGGCCGTCATGAGCAAGCCCATCGAGGAAATCCTCGCGCCCAAGCCTGAAGCCCGCCCACGCATTTACGCCTACTCGATTGATGACGCGGCGCACAAGGGATTGCTCAAGGTGGGGCAAACGACGCGCAATGTGAAGCAGCGCGTCGCCGAGCAGGTTAAGACCGCTGCCATCAAGAACTATCGCATTGAGCTGGAAGAATCTGCAGAGCGCGACGACTGCACCCTGTTCAGCGATCACGAAGTGCGCGCGGCGCTGGTGAGAAAGGGGTTCGAGAACGTCGAGCTGGAGTGGATGCGTTGCTCGGTCAAGGAGGTTAAGACCGTGCTCGCCGAGCTGCGCACCGGCCAGAAATTCACGGGAACGCATCACGAAACTTTCTCGATGCGCCGCGAGCAGCTTGATGCCGTAGCCAAGACTTCTGACTACTACCACTCGATCTGGGCCGAAGACAAGAATGCCGTCCCGCGTTTTCTGTGGAACGCGAAGATGCGCTTTGGCAAGACCTTCACCACCTACCAGTTGGCGAAGAAGCTGAAGGCCAAGCGGGTGCTGGTGGTGACGTTCAAGCCCGCGGTCGAGGATGCCTGGCAAAGCGACCTTGAATCGCATGTTGATTTTGAAGGGTGGCAGTATCTGTCGAAATCCTCCGGTGGCGATCCGACACAGATCGACCCCAAGAAGCCGGTTGTCTATTTCGGTTCTTTTCAGGACCTGCTCGGCCGCGACGCGGCGGGGAACATCAAGCCCAGGAACGAGTGGCTGCACACGGTGAATTGGGACCTTGT
>PFGT01000085.1:0-276 GCA_002782005.1 Hydrogenophilales bacterium CG12_big_fil_rev_8_21_14_0_65_61_21
CCCTTGCGTCAGCAGGAACGCCACCATCTTGCGGCTGCCGTAGAACGGTCGGCGGGTGTACTGCTCGTCAATCAGGTGCATCAACTCCAAGTCGGATTCGTCGGCCTGTTTGGGAACGCGCTGCGCATACACCGTGGCGCGCGACACGCCGACCAGCTCGCATTGCCGAACCACCGGCAGTGCAGGCTCCGGCTCAATCCAGGGGCGCCGTGTCTCTACCGGCCCAACCCGGACTTTTTTTTGAGCCAGTCCAGTTCCATCTTCAACTTGCCAATC
>PFGT01000085.1:309-3813 GCA_002782005.1 Hydrogenophilales bacterium CG12_big_fil_rev_8_21_14_0_65_61_21
TGAATTCCGCCCCAAATGCCTTTCGCTTTGTGCCGCTCATCGTCCGCTTCCTTTTCGCTTCGGACAACAGCTTAATCTACTGTCTCAAATTCGGGGTCCACTGTACTTTGACCTGCACACCGAGGTAAGAAGCTTCACTCTAGGCGACGAGCGCTTGTGCCTTCTCGAGCTCCGAATGCTCCAATGCGGGTTCGAAATCACCGAGTTCGTCCGTTAGGAGTCCCACGGCGGGCGTCAATGCAATCTCTCGCCACTTGCTTACTGCGTTGACGACTTCCGTGAGCACCTGCTTTGCTTCAGCTGGTTCGAGTTGGAATCGCGCAGCTTGCCCCAGAAGCTGATCTACTGACGTGATGGGGCCAGTGTCTTCGCTGAGCCAAGATTTGGACTCACGGTCCTTGTCGGGAAACGGGTTCAGGTCGAAGGCCGGAGCCAGCCGCCAGAGGTTCTTGTCGACGTATAAGAAGCCAATGTTTTGCAAATGGTCGTCGACGTTGGTAATCAGGTGATTGAATACCAGCCTCCGCCAGAGTTCCTTAGCGTCAACTGCGAAGTCGATGCACTTTGAGCGCATTTCATCGACCATCTCAGTGTAGGCGTGTTCGTCGTTCCTGCTGGCCTGGAGCAGAGTGGCGCCCGACACGTAGGGGATGCGCGCTTGGGTAGGGGTTCTGTCGAACCGACGCACGATGGCAACCGGCGAGCCCCGAACCACCTCGATACGAGCCTCTGCTGTGTTGATGCCGGCCAGATTGGCTAAGTGCAAAGCCAAAACTTCTCCTTGGGTGACGCTACGTTCGTCCTTGACGCTGGGGAACTTCCCAATCGCCAGGGCACCGTCTTTATCGAGAACGGTGCACTTGGGGCGCAGGCCGCCCAGAGACGTGCCTTTGCCTTGGAGGTACTTAAGGTCCTCCGTCGTCTCCTGGCTCAACTCGACGGCGCGTGACGCCGCCAGCATTTTCTCGAGTTCCAGCAACGGCGGCGTCGTGCGTTGGCCTTCCTCCACGCTACCTAGATAACCGCCGTTAGCGTCTCGAAGCCGTAGCGCGCCGACACGGCTGAAGTCGTCGACTACACACAGGTAGTCCAGTTCAGACAGCGGCTCCAGCGATGAATCCCTCGCCCGTGCCTTCGCATGCGCTCTGGCGATGACGCGACGCCCCCACGCGTCTGGCTCGGTATCGGCCAGGGCAAGGAAGAAGCAGGAGTCTTCCTTGCTTGGGGCCCGCCGAGTCTGATAGCCCGGGATGCGCGCCAAATCGGGAGAGATGTCGAAGGCGAGCTGGCTGGCTAGCCATTCCTCGCGATAAGCGAACTGAGAGAACTCCCTGCGGCCGTCCTTCATATAGATGAGCTTGCCCACAGGCAGCTGCGCCTTACCGATGCAAATATCCAGCTCGACCTTCGATGGCGCGCTTGGCTTGGCGTGCTTTCCTGCCGCTTTGGCAGCCATCAGAAGGCCCCGCTCTTTGTAGTGCTTCGCTGTGTCCGAACTCGTTGCGGTAGTTTCTCGTCCATCAAGGCCAGCCCGACGGAGTCTTGCGCCGTGTCAAGCAGTTGATCAAGCTTGTCGATCTCGCCGAAGACTTGAAGGGCACGCGCCAGGTGCTGCAGCGCCGTGCCTGGGTATCCGGCCTCCATGCGCCGCACCGTGTTCACGGACGCCCCGATTCGTTCCGCCAGCGATTCTTGGGACATGTGCCGACGGCGGCGAGCCCGTGAAACACCCTGCCCCAAGCGACGCAGGGCGCGGTCAACGGGCAAAGGGATAGGGGTATTCATATATTATCAATCAAATATGAGGTTTAAATAAGGTTTGAGACTCAAATATGAGCTATTATATTTTTCAGGCCATCCCTTGTCAAGTGCATACTTAATTGCCACCCACATATAGATTCTTAAATACAATAGCAATCCAAATATGGTTCCTTGTATGCGTTTATTGGATATCGGGCGGTGGCATCGGTGCCCGGCAGGCATAGGATGGCCTGCGCGGGGAATGCCGGGAAGCCGAGCTGATCCACCCGGCCCCGCAGCCGGCCAAGCCAAGCGGCCCGAAGAAAGGTCGCTACCCAATCCCGGCCATGAACGGCCGGCCGCCGAGGTAGGTGCCCCTCAAGCCGTAGCAGTCGCACCCTGTTTGGCCTTGGGCGACTGCCCGCGCCGCTTGGCCTGCTTCACTTCCACGCCGGAGCTCTCTGCGGAAGATCGTACCCCATCTCGGCCAGGCCCTTGAGATAGGAGTGTGTCTTGCGCATGTCGATGGCCATTCGGGTAGGGTAAACCCGGTAAAGCCACCGCGGAACGCCAATAACGGCGTGGGATTCGAGGTTTTCAGGAGCTTTGGGTCGTCTGCTTAGTAACACCCACCGCTTTCAAAAAAGACCCGCGAAGCTAAAAGCTTGCGGGTCTTCTAATGGCAGCCCCTAAGGCTAACCATCAACAGTTTAACGTAACGGCTAGGCCACACCTCAGGCAAGCCTCAAATCCTGCTCAAGTTGGCTGCGTTTCGGACAAGGCGCATGGCTTTACCATGCTGTGAGGTGCGATTGTTGAATCATGCGTTCGACCTTTCAATCGAAGGGGGGAGCCATACTTTGAAAACAGCGTCCAGATGCCAATCGTCGCCGACGGCTGAGCCGCTTTCTAGTGGGATCGCCCGCATATTGCGACCTTGTAGCCAATGCTGGGCGCCTTGAGCCAGTTCGGCCCTGCCTTGCAGGGAAAACAGGGCTCCGAGGCGCTGCGCAGCAGGCACCACTTGTGCAGTATCGAGGGCTTCCTGCAACCCTTCGACCGAGCAGGCTTCGTACAGCGTGTGCAAGACCTCCTGCACCCGAGCTATTCCGCCGACCTGCGCGTCGCGCTGCACCAGTTCCAAGGCCGTCAATTCAGGCGTGCTCACCTTGAACCTGCCCTCCGCTGTTTCATACCACCGAGTCGGCATCTGCTGGATGTTGGCCCGACTGTGGAACACGAGTTCGTGACGGCCAACCGTTATTGGCCGTCGCGACTTGGCTGTCATGACCTGGGTGACCATAACCGCGTAAGGGGACGCACCATAGGTCTCAGCGGCGCTCAATAGACCAACGTAGTAAGGGGTATGGAGGGTCTTCGACAGATAGCGGTCCAGCCAGGTCTCCAGGGCGGCCCCCCCGCTAAAGCGTACTGCAACGGCACAATCAGCCAGTGTCCAGAGCCCCGTGAGAGGCGAACAAGCCTCCCTCGGGCCTGCTGACGATAAAGCGCCTGGCGCAAAGCACCAGGGCTCACACCGGGCAAGGCGGCCGAGAGGTCTGCCGCGTGCACGTTCAATCGGCCTTCGCGCTCGGCGGCGTCCAGAACTACAGAGAGAGGGCTTAAGGCGGTCATCCAGGGTAGGAGTTTTTGCAATTTGTTTGCGTAGTGGAGCCTGTCAGAATTTTTGTGTGTGAGGCATATTTAGCCGTTCGAGAAAGGAACGAGATATGCCCCATCAGCAAACCAAACCCAAGAAACTGA
>PFGT01000103.1 GCA_002782005.1 Hydrogenophilales bacterium CG12_big_fil_rev_8_21_14_0_65_61_21
AGCTTTGAACCACCAGACACCCATCCAGGCATTGAAAAAATGGCAGACGGAAAAACCCGAATTATTCGTCAAGCGCGTTTATAAACAGGCGGAACTTGACAATTAGGCCGAACAGCGGCCGGCCAGGTAGATACCCATGATGGACCGCTACGGGTCGGGAGCACACTGTCACGGAACAGGAGCGCGGCCGTTGAGAACGGATTCCGTACCTATGGCAGGTGTCCATTGCAGACCGGCCGTTCACGTATCAGGAGGCCACCGGCTTCTTTGGCCGAGGAGCGGCCACAGTCCACATCGACTCGAGTGACAGCTACCAGGAGTGGACCGGACGCTCAATGGCGCCGGTGTGGCGCTTCCCGACCGTCTCGGAACTGGCCGAATGTCGTCATTGCCTCCCCGCCCTAGCCCAGACTTCTATTAGCTTCGAGGATACCTGGCTGGTTTCTGCATCTGCTGCGCCCGCAACGCCGCAAGCATCGTTTGCAACTCTGCTGAATTTTGTGCCGCCCTGACTCCCTTGGCCCGAGGTTCAGCCTTCGACATGGCGGGCTTTCCCTGCTTGGTCGTGTGCAGATGCGCTTCTAACTCCGCATGAATCCATAGTGGTTTCTTCCCTGTTCTCACCGGTTCTGGAAAACGCCCGTGCTGGACCCAGTGGCGGATGGTTCGTGGCTTGCCATGAAACATGACGGCGACCTGGTCGATGTCCATCAAGATTAGTGCGTCCATTTTGATCCCCTTAAAAAGGGGTATACGCACCGTCTTTATCGCCACGCGTTCGACATCGCGATGGACATTCTGAAGTTGCCTGCGTATAGTCAGGTCTGCGGATTTTTGCAATTTTTCTTGGCCAATTCTTGGCCAATTTAAATTGCCAGGAGCTGCCGGGAGTTGCAACACGGCGTTTGCAAGTCTTTGATTTTATTGAATCACGCCGGACACGAGTCAGCGTGAAAGCACTGTTAATCCGTGTGTCCCTGGTTCGAGCCCAGGTCGGGGAGCCAGATACAGCAAGGCCCGCAGCAATGCGGGCCTTTTGCATTCTGTTCCATGCCGTTTGCCAGCCAACACTGAAGCATCAGTAATGCGGTGGGATTTCCTCAGTCGCGGTGCGCTCTTCGCTGGCGAAGCCATCCCGCATCTGCCGGTGCAGGGCGGTCAGTTGCCGCTGTAGCAGGTCGATCTGCTCCTGCTGCCGAAAGACGGCCTTGTTCAGCGTATCGACCATATCCTCGGCATAACTCAGTTTGACTTCCAACTCGGCCAAGCGTGTTTCCAGGTTCATGCCGATGCCGCCTCTTCCTTTGCCGCGGCCAGCATGGCGGCCCGCGTCGCTGGGGTTTCCAGGCTGATACGGCCCAGTGCTCCGGCGCGAAAATCGGTCAGCACGATAATGGACGCCTTTTCCAGATCGTAACCGTCGCCCCTACCTTTCTGGATGCAGCCGCGCCGTCGGGCCACCAACTCGATCACGCCATGGCCGTCGAGTCCCTCTGCATCGAAGCCATAGCGCGCTTTCAACCGCTCCGGATAGCGGGCCAGCAATAGCGCACCTAGAAATTCGGCCACCTCTTCTTCGATGACCGCATTGCGGCCGATGGCATGGGCGGCGGCCAGCATATAACCATCGCTGTCGTGTTCAATCTTGGGCCACATCAGGCCGGGCGTGTCGGTCAGGGTCATGCCCGGCCCCATATCGAGGCTCTGCTGCGACTTGGTCACCGCCGGCTCGTCGCCTACCGCCGCCGCCTTGCGCTTGAGCAGCGCGTTCATCAGGGTGGATTTGCCGACGTTGGGGATGCCCATAATCATCATTCTGAGCGGTTTGGTGTTGTCGCTGCGATGGGGCGCAAGGGCACGGCACAGGCCGGGTATCTTGGCCACATCGGCGGCCTTCTTGGCCGACAAGGCGACCGCTTTCAGGTTCGGCTGACGCTGGTAAAACGCCAGCCAGGCCTGGGTCGCCGCCGGATCGGCCAGATCGGCCTTGTTGAGTATCTTCAGACAGGGGCGCTGGCGGAACTGACGCAGTTCTTCGATCATCGGGTTACGGCTGGCCTCGGGCAGGCGCGCGTCCAGCACCTCGATCACCAGATCGGTGCGGGCCATGGTCTCGGCCGCCTTCTTGCGGGCCGAGGTCATATGCCCAGGGAACCATTGGATAGGCATCGATCTTAGCCGGTCACGACAATACGCTGGCCTTGGCATTCCACTACCTGGCCGGCGCGTATCTTGGCGGTCTTGCGACCTTCAGGCTGGCCATCCACAGTCACCTCGCCTTGCGCCACCAATGCCTTGCCTTGGCCGCCGCTGCTCGCAACACCGGTCAGTTTAAGCAGATTGCAGAGCTCGACGTAGTCACCTTTCAAACTGAATTCCATGGTTCCCACTCGTTTTTTCCAGGCGCGAAGGGTACTCCGTGAACCTCGGCAAACCAATAGCGCGACGCTGAGGCCTTCGCCATCCGGCAGGATATACATCCCAGGATACATTCCGGAACTTCGTTAGCCTCACCGGGTCAACTTGGGACGCACAGATCAAGCGGCAGTAAAATAGTTCCACCTCGTGCAAGTTCTGCCTCGCGCAATCCAAGTGGCCCTCTTTTTTAAATCGGAAAATAGCCAATGCATATAAAAAAAATCCTTGCCGCACGATTGTTCTTATTGACCATAGCGGTGTCTTTGTCGCCCTTCTCGGCGACTTGGGCAGCGGATACCCTGCCCAATATTCACGACATCTACGCCGCCGCCAAGGCTGGACAACTCGATCAGGCGCAGGCGATGGTGGACAAGGTGTTGGCTGCCAAGCCGAACAGCTCCAAGGCGCATTTCGTAAAGGCCGAGATATGCGCCAGCCAGTCGGATATTAATTGCGTCCGAAGCGAATTAAGCGCTGCGAAGCGGATCGATCCCGGCCTGGCCTTTGCCAACCCGGCAGCGATCAAGAAGCTTGAGAACATAAGCTCGGGCATCGCCGCCAGCCGAGTGGCTGAAACCCGGCCAGTCTCAAGCTTTCCCTGGGGCTGGCTGCTGGTCGGGCTGGGCATCGCCGCGCTGCTCTGGAAGGTGGTTTCAACTGCAAACAAGCGGGCGACTCAGGGTAATTATCCGGTCTACAACGGTGGCCCGGTCTCGCCTACCGCCCCTGGCCCCGGCATGAGCGGCATGGCGCCCGGCTATGGCACGCCGATGCAGACGGGCGGTTTGGGTTCGACCCTGGGCAAAAGCCTGGCGGCGGGTGCGGCACTAGGGGCCGGCATGGTCGCTGGCGAGGCTATCGCCGGCAGCCTGTTGCACCACGGTCAAAGCGCCCCGGCCCTGGACTCCCCGACGAATCCATCGACGCCAGACCTCGGCGGGTCCGATTTCGGCATAGGCGGCGGCGACAACTGGGATAGTTCCGGCGGTCTCGATTCGCTCGGCGGCTCCGACTGGTAACATAAAGTGGCCATGGGCGGTGGCGACAAGCTGCCGCTCAGACAATTCACGTTTCGTCGGTAAGGCCGGGACTCCAAAAATGAAATCGTTTTATCTGCCGATTTTGCTGGCGCTGGTGACTAGCGCCCCGGCCTACGCGCTGGACGTCTTGCCAGCCGACCCCGCTTGCACAAAGCTGAATCTTGCCGCGCCGCTGACCCTGGCGGACGCCATCCAGCAAGCCTTTTGCCAAAACCCGCAAACCCGGCAATGGTGGGCTACGGTCAGCAACCAGCAGGCCCAGTTGCGTGAGGCCCAGGCCGCTTATTGGCCACAATTAAGCGCGCAGTACCAAATCGGCAAGAACCAGAGCCAAAGCGGCGGTATATCCAGCGACACCACGCCGCAATCGGTCAACCTGTCCGCCACCTATCTGCTATACGACTTTGGCGGCCGCGATTCGGCGGCCAGATTGGCCGGGGCCCAGTTGCAGGCGGCCATCGCGACGCGGGACGACGACCTCAATCGGCTGGCCTATTCCGTCTCGCAAGCCTATCTCGATGCCTTGCTGGCACAGGAATCATTGACAGCGGCGCGGACATCCGAGGCATCGGCCCTAGAAGCGCTTAAGGCAGCCGAAGTTCAGTTGTCGGTTGGGCGCTCGATCCCGGCCACCAAGCTGCAAGCGCAAACCGCCCATTCGCAAGCCAAACTGGTCCGCATCAAGGCGGAAGGCACGCGGGCGACCAGCCTTGCAACGCTCGCCAACCTAATGGGGATAGCCCCCGAGACTCAATTCGATTTGGCGCCCTGGCACGTCGAAGGTCTGCCAAATCAGGCCAAGGCCGTCGCACAGCTTATGGATAGCGCCATCGCCTCCAGACAGGATTTGCGCGCGCTTCAGGAACAGGTGAAAGCGGCCCGGGCCAGCGTCGATTCGGCCAGGGCGCAAGGACTCCCGACCCTCGCCCTCGGTGCCTCGGTCGGCCGCCAGGTCGGCGCGGGTTCCCCACCGGCCAATTCGCAAGGCATCGGTCTGACGATTTCGGGTCCTATCTTCACCGGTTACCGGGACACCTACCGCATCCGCGCGGCGGAGGCCAACCTTGAAGGCGCACGGGCCCAAGAGACCAACCTCGCCAATCAGATCAAACTCGACGTCTGGACGGCCTATCAAAGCTATCAGACCAATACTGAAGCACTGACCGCCGCCCACGACGCCGTGGTCTCCGGCGCGGAGAACGAAAAGCTGATGCTCGGTCGCTTCAAGGCCGGCGTCGGCATCATGCTCGATGTGCTATCCGCCCAGGCCAGCGCGGCTACCGCCCGGCAACAGCAAGCCAGCGCCGAGCACGATTACCTGCTCAGCAAGTTCGCGTTGGCCCAGGCCCTGGGCCGCTTGAACTCCGAACCCCTGCCTTCCACGGGAGAATAACGTGGCGTTTCCTTATCAAAAAACCGCCGTGGTCATCGTTGTGCTGGGCCTGATTGGCGGCCTGGGCTACTACTTTCTGAAACCGAAAAAGCTCGACCCAACCGAGCGCTACACCACGGTAACCGCTCAACGCGGCGAGATCGTCCAGAAGGTATCCGCCAATGGCACGCTCAACCCCATTACCCTGGTCAGCGTCGGCACCCAGGTATCGGGCATCGTCAAACGCATCAACGTGGACTTCAACAGCAAGGTCAAGGCCGGCGATGTCCTGATGACCCTGGACCCGTCCTTGCTCAATGCCCAGGCGGATCAAAGCCGGGCCAGCGTGGCCAGCGCCCAATCTGCGCTCGATCTAGCCCGAGCCAATGCCGCGCGTAGCCGCGTCCTATTTGACAAAACCTATATATCCAAACAGGACCTCGATCAGGCAGTACAGGCCGAGGCCGCTGCCGTCGCCGCGCTCCGCCAGGCCCAGGCGCTGGCGCGCAAGGACCAGACCAATCTGGGTTACTCGATCATTCGCTCACCTATTTCCGGCGTGGTCGTGGCCCGTCAGGTCGATGAAGGCCAGACTGTGGCCGCCAGCTTCCAGACGCCCGAGCTATTCAAGATCGCCCAGGACTTGTCCAAGATGCGCATCTACGCCAGCGTCGCCGAGGCCGATGTCGGCGGCATCCAGACTGGCCAAAGCGCGAGTTTCACGGTCGATGCCTTCCCCGGCAGGATATATAAGGGGGGCGTCAGCCAGATTCGCTTGAACCCGACCACGGTACAGAACGTGGTGTCTTACACCGTGGTGGTCGACGCGGCCAACCCGGGCGAGCTGCTGCCCGGCATGACCGCCTACGTCAACATCCGTACCGCCGAAAAGGCCGATGCGCTGAAGGTGCCGAACGCCGCGCTACGCTTCAAACCAGCCAATATTTCCTCGATGAAGGTCAAGGGCAAGCGCCTCAACACATCCGCCGGGGCCATGACCGGCACGGTGTACAAACTCGGCGCCAGCGGCTTGATACCTGTACCTGTAACGCTGGGGATGACCGATGGCAAGTTCACCGAGATCACCTCGGGCGATCTGAGCGAGAACGACCGGCTGGTCACCGAGGACAAGACCCCGGATGCCAAGACCGGCCCAAGCGGCGGCACACCCTTGATTGCGCCGCCCAGAACGCCCCGCAAGTGAGCCGGACGTGAGCGACATCATTCGTTTGGCCGATCTCAAGAAGGCTTACGACACCGACGCCGGCCCGGTTCCGGTGCTCAAAGGACTTGGGTTGTCGATCGCGCCGGGCGAATTCGTCACCATCATGGGGCCATCCGGTTCGGGCAAATCGACCCTGATGAATATCCTGGGCTGTCTGGATACGCCGACGGCCGGCGAGTATTGGCTTGATGGCCAGAACGTCGCCAGTCTCAATGAGGACCAACTTGCCGAAGTCCGCAGCCGGGTGCTGGGCTTCGTGTTTCAGGGTTTCAACCTGCTGCCGAGGATCGACCTCAAGGCCAACGTCGCCCTGCCGCTGGTCTATCAAAGCGTCGCCAAGGCCAAACGGCTGGAACGCGCGGTAGCGGTGCTGGAGCGGGTCGGTCTGGCGCGTCAGGTGGACTCGCTGCCGCCCAAGATTTCCGGTGGCCAGCAACAACGAGTCGCCATCGCCCGCGCCCTGGTCACCCAGCCCAGGGTGATCCTGGCGGACGAGCCGACCGGCAACCTGGACACCACGACTGGCCAGGAGATCATGACCCTGTTCCAGGACATCAATAAGGAAAGCGGCGTCACCATGATCGTTGTCACCCACGATGCCAAGGTCGCGCATTACGCCCGGCGTCTGGTCTATCTGCGTGACGGTATCATCACCTATGATGGCCCGACCGCCGAGTTTCAGGAGTCGCAGGCATGACCCTCTGGCTATCCATGCTGGGCGAGGCCCTCCAGGCCATGTCCGCCAACAAGCTCAGGACCTTCCTGACCGCGCTGGGCATCATCATCGGGGTCGGCGCCGTGGTGCTGATGGTGGCGCTCGGTCAGGGCACCCAGAGCGCGGTGACCAAATCGATCTCGGCCCTGGGCTCCAACCTGCTCATTATTCGATCCGGTTCGCCCCAGCAAGGCGGTTTTAGAAGCGGCGCCGGCGGCCTGCCCACGCTGACCACTGGCGATGCCCTGGCCTTGCAGGAACTAACCAGCCTGAAGGCCGTATCGCCGGTGATTCAGCAGGGCGCGCAACTGGTTTATGGCCCGAACAACTGGGGCACACAGGTCGTCGGCTCCACCGATGCCTATCTCGACATCCGCGACTGGACCCTGCAAAGCGGTCGTAGTTTCACCGACACCGAAATGAATTCCGGTATGCGGGTAGCCATTCTGGGTCAGACCGTGGCCGAACAATTGTTCGGCAATGCCGACCCGATCGACCAGTCGGTACGCATCCATAAATCGCCCTACCAGGTCATCGGCGTTCTGGCACCAAAGGGGCAATCCATGGACGGCCGCGACCAGGACGACACGGTGATAATCCCGCTGGTGACGGCCCAACGGCAACTGGTCGGCACCCGGTTCAAGGGCACGGTTTCGATCATCATGGCCAAGGCCAATTCGGCGCAACAGCTTGCCAGCGGCGAGGCGCAAATCACCGACCTCTTGCATCAACGCCATCGCATCGCCGAAGGCGTGGACAACGACTTCAGCGTCACCAACATGGCCTCCATCGCCAGCACCATGGCTCAGGTGACCGGTATGCTTTCCATCCTGCTAGGGTCCATCGCCGGTATTTCGTTGTTCGTCGGCGGCATCGGGATCATGAACATCATGATGGTCTCGGTCACCGAGCGCACCCGCGAGATAGGTATCCGCATGGCCATCGGCGCCTCGCGCAAGACCGTCCTGCTGCAATTCCTGCTGGAGGCTGTAATCATCACCACGACCGGCGGTCTGATCGGCATCTTGATCGGTATCGGATTGGCGCTGGGAGTGCAGCGCTTCGGCGGAATCTCGGTGGCGATCACGCCGCAGCCGATCCTGCTGGCCTTCGGCGTGTCCACGCTGGTGGGGCTGTTCTTTGGCCTTTATCCAGCGCGCAAGGCCTCAAGGCTCAAGCCGATCGAGGCCTTGCGCTATCAGTAGGTCTAGACTCATCCCGACAAACCACCGCTCATGGAACCAGCGCCGTCGGGATGAATCCCAACCTACGCCATCGCTTTCTCGGTCCCTTAGTCAGGCCGGAAATATCCCAGTCGATAGATAGCGGTCACCGCGGTCGCAGACGATGGTGACGATGACCGCGTCCGCCACTTCTTTCGACAATTGCAGCGCGGCCGACATCGCCCCGCCGGAGGAAATGCCGGCGAAGATGCCCTCCTCCCGCGCCAGTCGGCGGGTGGTCTCCTCGGCCTCGGCCTGGCCGACATCGATCATCCGATCGATGCGCTTGAAATCGCAAATCGACGGCAAATACGCTGGCGGCCATTTGCGGATACCCGGTATCTGGGCGCCCTCCTCCGGCTGCACGCCGACGATCTGGATGGTCGGGTTCATTTCCTTTAGATAACGCGAGCAGCCCATGATGGTGCCGGTGGTACCCATGCTGGAGACGAAATGGGTGACCCGACCGGCCGTGTCGCGCCAGATTTCCGGGCCGGTGGTCTCATAATGGACGGCCGGGTTATCCGGGTTGGAAAACTGATCGAGCATGATGCCCCGGCCCTCGGCGACCAGTCGGTCGGCCAGGTCGCGCGCCGCCTCCATGCCGCCGGCCTTGGGGGTCAGCATGAGTTCGGCGCCGAAGGCGCGCATGGTCTGGCGGCGCTCGATAGACAGATGCTCGGGCATCACCAGTATCATCCGGTAGCCCTTGATGGTGGCCGCCATCGCCAGGGCGATGCCGGTGTTGCCGCTGGTGGCCTCGATCAGGGTGTCGCCGGGTTTAATCTCGCCCCTGGCCTCGGCCTTGGCGATCATCGCCAGGGCCGGTCGATCCTTCACCGAGCCGGCCGGGTTGTTGCCTTCCAGTTTGGCCAACAGCATGTTGGACGTCGCCCCAGGCAGCTTGGACAGGCGCACCAAGGGCGTGTTGCCGACACAATCCGCGAGGGTCTTGAACATGGTATCAGTCCTTTCCAAACAGGTCCCGGCTGTAGACCTTGTCCGCCACGTCGCTCAGGTCGTCGGTGATGCGGTTGGCGACGATGACATCGGCGAGCCGCTTGAACTCGGCCAGGTCGTTGACCACCCTGGAGCGGAAAAACTCCGCTTCCGTCAACACCGGCTCATAGACGATCACCTCGATGCCCTTGGCCTTGATCCGCTTCATGATGCCCTGGATGCTCGATGCCCGAAAGTTGTCCGAGCCGCTCTTCATGATTAGCCGGTGGATGCCGACGATCTTGGGCTTCAGCTTGAGTATGCTGTCGGCGATGAAATCCTTGCGCGTACTGTTAGCCTCGACGATGGCGCGGATCAGGTTCTGCGGCACCTCCTGGTAGTTGGCCAAGAGTTGCTTGGTGTCCTTGGGCAGGCAGTAGCCACCGTAGCCGAACGAGGGGTTGTTATAGTGCTCACCAATGCGCGGGTCGAGGCAGACGCCCTGGATGATGTGCTTGCTATCCAGTCCGTGAGTAGCGGCGTAGGTGTCCAGTTCGTTGAAATAGGCGACCCGCATGGCCAGATAGGTATTGGCGAACAGTTTGATCGCCTCGGCCTCGGTGGAGTCGGTGAACAATACCACGATGTCCTGCTTGATCGCGCCTTGCCGGAGCAGATTGGCAAAGGTCTCGGCACGGGCGGATTGCTCGCCGATAACGATGCGCGAGGGGTAGAGGTTGTCGTATAACGCCCTGCCCTCACGCAGGAATTCGGGCGAGAAGATCAGATTTTCACAGTTGTACTGTTGCTTGAGTTTGGCGGTGTAACCGACCGGAACGGTGGACTTGAGGATCATCACCGCCTGCGGGTTGATCGCCTTGACATCGCGGATGACCGCCTCGACCGTGCGGGTATTGAAGTAGTTGGTCTCGGGGTCGTAGTCGGTCGGGGTGGCTATGACCACGTAGTCGGCCCCGGCGTAGGCGTCATGCTTGTCCAGCGTGGCCCGGAGGTTGAGCGGCTTGTGCCGTAGATAGTCTTCGATCTCGGCGTCGACGATCGGCGACTCCTTGCGATTGAGCATCGCCACCTTCTCGGCAACAATGTCGAGCGCCACCACTTCGTTGTGCTGGGCCAGCAGGATAGCGTTGGAAAGACCGACGTAGCCGGTACCGGCGATAGCGATTTTCATGGTGTGGTTCCCAGAAATGCAGCGATTTCAACATTGATGCTTTGCAAGGCCACGACCGGGTCGGCGGCCTGGGTGATCGGGCGGCCCACCACCAGGTAGTCGGCGCCGGCCGCGATGGCCAGGGTCGGCGTGAGGACACGGCTTTGGTCGCCGCTGTCGCTGCCGACGGGACGGATGCCCGGCGTGACCAGCAAAAAATCGGGGTCGATCTGCCGCCGCAGCATCGCCGCCTCCTGAGCCGAGCAGACCACGCCATCGAGGCCGGCTTCGTGGGCGAGCCGCGCCAGACGCTCGACCTGGACCGCCGGCTCGACATCAAGCCCGACCTGACAGAGATCGGCGCGACTCAGGCTGGTCAACACAGTGACCGCAATCAGCTTGGGCGGGGTCGCCGTTTTATCCACCGCCTCGCGCGCCGCCTGCATCATCTTGAGGCCGCCCAAGGCATGGACATTGGTCATCCAGACGCCGAGATCGGCGGCAGCACGGCAGGCCTGGGCGACGGTATTGGGTATGTCATGAAACTTCAGGTCGAGAAAGACCTTGAACCCAAGCGCGGCCAGCTTTTCGACCAGCGCCGGACCGGAACGGACGAACAGCTCCTTGCCGACCTTGAGCTTGCACTGGTCTGGGGCGAGCCGTTCGACCAAGGCCAAGGCAGCGCCGGCATCGGCGAAGTCGAGGGCGACGATGACCCGCGGATCGTTATTCACTTTCTTTCCTCTCCGGCGCGATGCCATCCCAGGCCGCGCAGGCCGGGCATTGCCAGAAGAACTGGTGAGCCTTGAAACCGCAGTGGACACACTGGTAATAGGCGATTCGGCTGACCTGACGATGCACCAGGTCCTGGGTCATCTTGATTTCGAGATCGGCGCCGACGCCGGCGGTGCGGGCCTGTAGATAATCATCCAGGACGCGCAGGCCGGGCTGACGTTTGAGCGCCTCGCCGGCCAGCCTCTCGGCGGCGGTCCAATCGTGATTTTCGGCCACGCTATTGAACAGGATATGAAACAGGTCGGCGCTGGGCTGGCGGCTCAGATAACTTTTCAGCAGTTCGACCCCCTCCAACGGCCGCCCCAATCGCCGATAGGCATTGAGCAGACGTTCGGCGACCACCGGCAGGTAGGTCACATTCTGCTGTTCGATCCGCCGCCAATGGCCGATGGCAGTCTCGTCGTCGCCGACCTGTGCAGCCAGGTCACCCTGCAACTGGCTGGCCCGCACCGCCTTGCGGTTGATATTCAGTGCCTGATCGAGATGCCGATGGGCCGCGTCCATATCCTTGCGCAGCATCTCGTTCAAGGCCAGTTCGCAGTAATAGTGCGCGGTATCGGCTTTCTGGCAGGGGCTGCCCATTTTCTCCAGGCGCTCGGCGATAGCGATGGCCTGTTGCCAATCCTTCTCCAAAACGTAGATGTCCAGCAAGTTACGTAGTGCGTCCAAGGCATGAGGGCCGGCCTCCAGCTTCTTGAATATATCCTCGGCCCGGTCCAGCAGGCCCGCCTTGAGGAAGTCCTGACCCAGCTCGTACAGTGCCTTCAGTCGCTGATCCTGCTTGAGGTTGCTGCGATCGACCAGATTCTGGTGGATGCGGATGGCCCGCTCTAGTTCGCCCCGACGGCGAAACAGCGCGCCCAGGGCGAAGTGCAATTCCAGGGTATCAGGGTCGAGTCGAGCGACCTCAAGAAAGGCCTCGATGGCCTGATCCGGCTGCTCGTTGAGCAGATAGTTCAAGCCGCGAAAATACGAGGTGGGTACAACCCGCGACTCCTTGACCACCTGGTGTATATCGATCCGCGCCGCCAGCCAGCCCAAGGCGAAGAACAGCGGTATGACCAGTAGTTGCCAGGTTTCGAATTCCATGCCGTTCAGATCGGTTTGGCCGAATCGGCCTGGCCCGCCGAGCTACGCAGGCGGCGGATTTCGCGCCGGTTTTTGAACAGATGACGGGAACAGCCGAGCAGACCGAACAGCATACCCAGGGCAAACACTATGAGTAGGACCAAGGAAAGCGGCGCCTGCCACTCCAGGCCCATCGGATAACGAACGCTCACCGTTTCGCTGTTCTTGGCCGCGAAGCCAAGCAACAACAAGAACAGAAAAATTTTCAGCGAAAGCGCCAGTAAACGCACGGGAGACTCATTTGTGGGAATACGGGGATTGTAACGCCCCAAGCGGGTAAAAAATAAGCGGCGCCGGTTGCCCGACGCCGCTTATTACCGCCTTGTGGCGGATCAGTCCTTGAAATCAACCCGGTCGCGCAATTCCTTGCCGGCCTTGAAGTGGGGCACATGCTTGCCCTCCACCGTTACCTGTTCACCGGTCTTCGGATTGCGTCCGACCCGGGGCGGACGGAAGTTCAAACTAAAACTTCCGAAGCCACGGATCTCGATGCGATTTCCTCCCACCAAGTTTTGCACCATGGCATCCAGGATGGTCTTGACCGCCAGCTCGGCATCCGCAGCAACCAGGTGCGGATTACGCTCTGCCAGCCGGTTGATCAACTCCGACTTAGTCATAGCCGACAAATCCTGAAGCAATCAGGACTCGGCGTTCTGATCGTTCAGCTTGGCCTTGAGCAAGGCGCCCAAATTGGTCGTGCCGGCGGAATGGCCACCAGAAATCTTCTGCATGGCCTCGGCTTGCTCGACCGCATCCTTCTGCTTGACGGACAGGTTGATCTGACGGTTCTTGCGGTCGACGTTGGTAATCATGGCCTCGACCTTGTCGCCTTCCTTCAGGTGGGTGCGGATATCCTCGACCCGGTCGCGGGAAAGTTCGGAGGCGCGCAGGTAGCCGTCCATCTCGCCGCCGATGTCGATCACGGCGCCCTTGGCGTCGAGCGACTTGACGGTGCCGGTAACGATGCTGCCCTTTTCATGGCTGGCGATGAAGGCGTTGAACGGATCGCCGTCAAGCTGCTTGATACCCAGGGAGATGCGTTCCTTGTCGGTATCGATGGCCAACACGGCGGCTTCCACTTCTTCGCCCTTGTGATAATTGCGCAGGGCCTCTTCGCCAGGCACGGACCAGGATAGGTCGGACAGATGCACCAGGCCGTCGATGCCACCAGGCAGACCGATGAACACGCCGAAATCGGTGATCGATTTGACCTGGCCGGACACCTTGTCGCCCTTCTTGAAGTTCATGGAGAAATCTTCCCATGGGTTGGCCTTGCACTGCTTCATGCCCAGCGAGATACGGCGACGTTCCTCGTCGATCTCCAGGACCATGACCTCGACCTCGTCGCCAAGGGAAACAACCTTGGACGGATTGACGTTCTTGTTGGTCCAGTCCATCTCGGACACGTGCACCAGACCCTCGATGCCCGGCTCGATCTCGACGAACGCGCCATAGTCGGTGAGGTTGGCCACCTTGCCGAACATCCGGGTGCTGGTGGGGTAACGACGGGACAGGCCCACCCACGGGTCTTCGCCCAGTTGCTTGAGGCCCAGAGAAACGCGGTTCTTTTCCTGATCGAACTTGAGCACCACGGCGGTGACTTCGTCGCCGACGTTGACCACTTCGGTCGGGTGCTTGACCCGGCGCCAGGCCAGGTCGGTGATATGAAGCAGGCCGTCGATGCCGCCCAGGTCGACGAAGGCGCCATATTCGGTGATGTTCTTGACGATGCCCTTGATGGTGGCGCCTTCCTTCAGGTTGGCCAGCAGCGTCTCGCGCTCTGCACCCATGCTCTGTTCCAGCACGGCCTTGCGGGACACCACGACGTTATTGCGCTTGCGGTCCAGCTTGATGACCTTGAACTCGGATTCCTTGTTTTCGAACGGTGTGGTGTCCTTGACCGGGCGGACATCGACCAGCGAACCGGGCAGGAAGGCGCGGATGCCATTGCACATAACGGTCAGACCGCCCTTGACCTTGCCGTTGATCACACCCTTGACCACGCGACCCTCTTCCATGGCGGCTTCCAGGTCCAGCCAGGCGGCCAGGCGCTTGGCGCGGTCGCGGGACAACTTGGTGGAGCCGTAACCGTCTTCCAGGGACTCGATGGCCACTTGCACGAAATCGCCGATCTTGACATCCAACTCGCCGTGATCGTCCTTGAATTCCTCGGTCGGAATCAGGCTCTCGGACTTGAGGCCTGCATTGACGGTGACGAAGTTGTTGTCAATAGCCACCACTTCGGCGGTGATAACCTCGCCGGAGCGCATCTCCTGCTTGGCGATGCTTTCTTCGAACAGGGCGGCAAAACTTTCCATGGGGGATGAGACGGTAGAGGTTGCGGTTGCAGTGGGCATGAATGAAAGGAACCTAATCAATTTCCGTATCGCCCGGCCAGCGGGTTCACGGGGGGTTAGTTAAAAAAAACGCCAAGCCCGGACCATTCCGGGTTCAGCCTTGGCTGGCCTCACGGTACCAGCCGATGACCAGATTCACGGCGTGCGCGATAGTCATATCGGTCGTTTCCAGCAAATGGGCATCGGCCTCTTGTCGCAAAGGGGCGGCGGAACGGTTCGCGTCGCGCGCGTCGCGTTCCCGCAGGTCCAGCACAAGGGCCGGCAGACTAGCATCGAATCCTTTTTCGATCAACTGCTTATAGCGTCTTTTCGCCCTTTCCTCGGCCGTCGCGGTCAGGAACACCTTGACAACCGCATCGGGAAATACCACCGAGCCCATGTCACGACCATCGGTGACCAGACCGGGCGCCTTGCGGAAGCCGCGTTGCAGTTCCAGCAAGGCCGCACGCAGGGCCGGCAGCGCGGCGATCTGCGAGGCCGCCCGGCCCGCCGCCTCGGTGCGGATGGCATCGCCCACCGGCTGGCCAGCCAGATACACCTCGGCGCCGTCGAAACGCAGGTCCAGCGCCCGGGACAAGGCCACCAGGGCCGGCTCGTCGTCCAGGGCGACGCCGCTTTGCAGAGCGGCATAAGCGGTCACCCGATAGATCGCACCACTATCGAGGTAATGAAAACCCAGCTCGCGGGCCACCAACGCAGCCACGGTACCCTTGCCGGAGGCCGACGGGCCGTCGATGGCGATGACCGGGATGGATAGAATCAGTGCCATATTTTTCTCAAATACGCATTTCAGCCTACCGACACCGGCACCAGCACCATGGTGTCGTTGCCAAAGATGTCGATCACCTTCACGGCCACGGTATAGCGACCCGCTTGGGTGTAGGTGTGGGGTGCGGAGAGGAATTCCAGGTCGCGGTGCTTGCGGGTGCGGAAGCTTTGCCATTCGTTTTCGAAGAGGTAGCTGCCGGTCCAGCGTTCCTCGAACTTAGGCAATTCCCCTTGCACCGGGTCGATGCCGGGTAATGAACCTTCCACCCCGCTACCCACCGCCACCTTGATAATTTCCTTGCGGCTCATGTAGTCGAAATCCACCGCCCAGTAGTCCACCCAGTCTGTCCAGTTCTTGGTTAGCGTCTCGCGCGTGACAACGCTGTCCTTGTTTTTGCTCACC
>PFGT01000043.1 GCA_002782005.1 Hydrogenophilales bacterium CG12_big_fil_rev_8_21_14_0_65_61_21
ACACGATGCTGCCGTTGGTGCCGCCGAAGCCGAATGAGTTGGATACCGCCACGTCGATCCTGGCCTGACGTGCGGTATTGGGCACATAGTCCAGGTCACAACCCTCGCTCGGTTCAGCCAGGTTGATGGTGGGCGGGACGGCCTGGTTGGCCACAACGAGGGCGCTGAACACCGCCTCCACCCCCCCCGCCGCGCCTAGCAGGTGGCCAGTCATGGACTTGGTGGACGTGACCATGGTCTTGTAGGCATGGTCGCCCAGCGCCAACTTGACCGCCCTGGTTTCGGCCAGGTCGCCCAGCGGCGTCGAGGTGCCGTGGGCATTGATGTAGTCCACCGCATCGGGATTGACGCCGGCATTGCGAAGCGCATTGACTATGGTGCGCGCAGCGCCGGAGCCGTCTTCTTTGGGCGCGGTCATGTGATAGGCATCGGCGCCTTTGCCGTAGCCGGCCAGTTCGCAGTAGATGCGAGCGCCGCGCGCCTTGGCATGCTCGTATTCTTCCAGCACCAGCACGCCGGCGCCCTCGCCCAGCACGAAACCGTCGCGATCCTTGTCCCATGGCCGACAGGCCGCGGCCGGATCGTCGTTACGAGTAGACAAGGCGCGCGCCGAGGAGAAACCGCCGACCGCCAGCGGACAAACCGCCGCCTCGGCGCCGCCGGCCACCATCATGTCGGCATCGCCATACTCGATCATCCGGGCGGATTCGCCGATGGCATGGGTGCCGGTGCTACAGGCCGTGACCATCGCCAGATTAGGCCCTTGCAGACCGAACATGATCGACAGGTTGCCGGAGATCATGTTGATGATGGAACCGGGAATGAAGAACGGCGAGATTTTCCGTGGCCCATCGGCCAGGTAGGTCGAATGGGTTTCCTCGATCAGCGGCAGGCCGCCGATGCCAGAGCCGATATTGACCCCGATCCGTTCGCGGTTGGCATCGGTCACTTCAATCCCGGAATCCTTGATGGCATCGATCCCGGCCGCCAGGCCGTAATGAATGAAGAGGCCCATGCGGCGGGCTTCCTTGGCCGACAGATATTTGGCCACATCGAAGCCCTGGACCTCGCCGGCGATCTGGGAGGCCATGGCGGACGCATCGAACTTGCTGATACGCACGATGCCGGAACGGCCGGCCAGCAGGTTCTGCCAGGCATCAACCACGGAATTGCCGACTGGAGAAATGACCCCCAGGCCGGTAACAACAACTCTGCGCTTGGACAATGGGACTCCTAAGCGGTTGATTTCAGGACTGATGGGCGTTGACGTAGTCGATGGCTTGCTGAACGGTGGTGATTTTCTCGGCCTCTTCGTCCGGAATTTCGCACTCGAATTCTTCTTCCAGGGCCATCACCAATTCCACCGTATCAAGAGAGTCAGCGCCCAGATCGTTAACAAAGGAGGACTCCAGCTTGACATCCGCCTCGTTGGCGCCCAGTTGCTCGGCTACGATCTTCTTGACACGTTGTTCTATATCGCTCATTTATGTAAAACTCCCTAAAGGGTAAGGACAAGATTCCGATACTGGATACCTCAAAGGCATCGGAACCGCTGAGAAACCGTGACATTCTAGCAAATTCGGCCAATTCGGTGAATCGGCCGAAAAAACCCGTTAATCCATATACATACCGCCATTGACGTGGAGCGTGGCGCCAGTGATATAGCTGGCCTGGTCGGAGGCCAGGAAGGCCACGGCCTGGGCGATGTCCTTGACGCTGCCCAGCCGCCCCAGCGGGATGTGCTGCAACAGCGCCTGACGCTGGGCATCCGGCAGGGCGCGAGTCATATCGGTGTCGATGAAACCCGGCGCGACGCAGTTGACGGTAATGCCGCGGCTACCGACTTCCTTGGCCAGCGACTTACTGAAACCGATCATACCGGCCTTGGCGGCGGCATAGTTGGTCTGACCAGGGTTACCCATGGCGCCCACCACCGAGGCGATGCTGACGATGCGGCCGCTACGGGTCTTCATCATCGGCTTGATCGCCGCCTTGGATAGGCGAAACACCGAGGTCAGGTTGGTCTGGATGACGGCGTCCCAGTCATCCTCCTTCATCCGCATCAGCAGGGTATCGCGAGTGATGCCGGCGTTATTGACCAGAATGTCGAGCTTGCCGTGAGTCTTGACGATACCGTCGACCAATGCGTCGCAGGCGGCGGCATCATTGACATTCAGCAACCGGCCCTCGCCCTTCAAACCGGCATCGGCCAGTGCTGCGCCGATGGCTGCCGCACCCAATTCGCTTGTCGCTGTGCCGATGACATACGCGCCGCGCCCAGCCAGCTCATGCAAGATGGCCTGTCCGATCCCCCGACTGGCGCCAGTGACCAGCGCGATCTTAGCTTCCATCTGTTTCTCCTTTAAGGCGTGACGTATTTATGTCACGCAGTTCAACCAGTGCCGCGGCATCCGCCAGCGCAAGGGTCGGCACGTCAGCCAGTATCCGTTTGTTGAGGCCAGTCAGCACCTTACCGGGGCCGCACTCGGCAATTCGGGTAACGCCTTGCGCCGCAAAGGCCTGCATGGTCTCGACCCAGCGCACCGGGCTGTATAACTGCCTGGCCAACGCATCGCGGATGGCCGCTGGATCGTTATGCGCGGCCACATCGGCGTTGTGAATCACGGGAATCACAGGCGTCTTGATTTCGATGGCGTTCATGGCGACTAGCAGCTTTTCCGCTGCCGGCCTCATCAGGTCGCAATGGGATGGCACCGAGACCGGCAAGGGTAATGCCCGTTTGGCGCCCCTTTGCTTGGCCAGGGCGCAGCCCCGGTCGACCGCTGTCTTGTGGCCGGCGATCACCACCTGGCCAGGCGAGTTGAAGTTGACCGCCGCCAGAACCTCGCCCTGAGCGGCCTCGGCACAGACCGCACGTATGGCATCGTCGTCGAGTCCCAGTATCGCCGCCATGGCGCCAACGCCATCTGGAACGGCCGATTGCATGGCCTCGGCGCGCAGACGCACCAGCCTCAAGGCATCGGCGAAATTCAGGGCGCCGGCGCAGGTCAGCGCTGTGTATTCGCCCAGGCTGTGGCCTGCCATCAGCGCCGGTTGCGCGCCGCCCAGCGTCAGCCAGAGACGATATACCGCGACCCCGGCGGCCAGCATCGCGGGCTGAGTATTGACGGTCTGGTTGAGGGCTTCGGCCGGGCCTTCAGCGATCATCCCGGTCAGATCAATGGCCAACGCATCGGAGGCCTCGGCAAAGGTATCGCGAATCGCGGCGGCATCGCCGTAGGCGGCCATCATGCCGACTGATTGCGAACCTTGGCCTGGAAATACGAAAGCAAGCGTCATCTTCTTGAACCTGTTTTTCAGAAACGCAGCAGCACCGAACCCCAGGTGAAGCCGCCGCCGAAGGCTTCCATCAGGATAGTCTCGCCGGACTTGATGCGGCCGTCCCGCACGGCGGTATCGAAGGCCAGCGGGATGGATGCGGCCGAGGTATTACCTTGCCGGTCAACCGTCACCACTACGTTTTCCATACCCATGCCCAACTTCTTCGCGGTAGCCTGGATGATGCGGATATTAGCCTGGTGCGGTACCAGCCAGTCGATGTCGTCCTTGACCAGACCGTTGGCTTCCAGGGTTTCGTCGACGATGGCATCCAAGGTCTTCACCGCCATCTTGAACACGGCGTTGCCGGACATGTGTATATGGCTCTCGCCGGTCTTCTTCAGGGAGACGCCGCCATCCACAAATAACAGGTCCTGGTAACGACCATCGGCGTGAATGTGGGTAGAGATAATGCCCGGTTCCTCGCTGGCCTTGAGCACCACAGCGCCCGCTCCGTCACCCCACAGGATACAGTTGCCGCGATCCGACCAGTCGGTGATGCGCGACAGGGTTTCGGCGCCGGCCACGAGGGCATACTTGACCTGCCCGGACTTGATGAATTGGTTGGCGATGGTTATGGCATAGACAAAACCGCTGCATACCGCCTGCACGTCGAAGGCCGGGCAGCCGTTCTCGATGCCTAATTTGGCCTGGAGCGCGCAGGCCGTACTCGGGAAGACCCGGTCCGGCGTAGTAGTGGCGACGATGATGAGGCCGATTTCGGCGGCATCGATAGCCGCCGCTTCGATAGCCTTTTCGGCCGCTTTGAGCGCCAGGTCGCTGGTCAGCTCGCCCTCGGCGGCGATATGACGTTCCCGGATGCCGGTACGTTCGACGATCCAGGCATCGTTGGTCTCTATCTGCTTTTCCAGATCGGCGTTGGTCAGAACCCTGGCGGGCAGATAGCTGCCCGTGCCGCTCACTCGGGAATAAATCGTATTAGAGTCATCGTTCACGCCATGATCCCTTCATCTTGTTCATGTTGCACATGGGTGGAATTGTAGGCGCCAACCTGATCGGCGATCCGGCGCAGCAAACCGCCGCGCACTTCCTCGATAGCTTGCAGGATGGCGTGCCGATAGGCGAACACGTCGGCCGAGCCGTGGCTCTTGATAATGATGCCGTTGAGGCCCAGCAGCGAGGCGCCGTTATAAGAACGCGGATCCATCTTGCGCTTGAAGGCCTGAATCACCGGCAGGGCGATAAGCCCGGTCAGGCGCGAGAAAACATTGCGTTTGAACTGGCGGCGCAGTTCCTCGGTAATCAATTTGGCCAGCCCCTCTGAGGTCTTCAGCGCGACGTTGCCGACGAAACCATCGCAGACCACGACATCCACGGTCCCCTTGTAGATGTCGTCGCCTTCGACGTTGCCATGAAAATTCAGGCCGCTGGCGCCAAGCAACTCACCCGCCTGCTTGACAATGTCGTTGCCTTTGATGGCCTCTTCGCCGATGTTCAGCAAGCCGACGCTGGGGGCTTCCTTATGTTCGGTGACGGCGGCCAGGGCCGAGCCCATGATGCCGAATTGCAGCAGGTGCTCGGGCGTGCAATCGACATTCGCGCCCAAGTCGAGCATATAGGTACGGCCCTTCTGACTCGGCAGGGCTGTGGCGATGGCCGGCCGGTCGATGCCGGGCAAGGTTTTCAGCACGAAACGCGACACCGCCATGAGAGCGCCGGTGTTACCGGCTGAAACGCCAGCATCGGCCTCGCCCCGCTTGACCAGGTCAGCGGTCACGCGCATGGATGAATCTTTCTTGCCGCGCAACGCGAGCGTCAGAGGGTCGTCCATAGTGACCACTTCGGAGGCGTGGTGGATTCGAAGACGCGGGCCGATAACGGCCTTGCGCGCCCGCAACTCGGCGACAAGCACGCCCTCCAAACCGACCAGAATGATATTGACGCCCTGCTCCAGTGCCAAAACCTCAAGTGCGGCCTGGACAGTAATATGGGGACCGTGATCGCCCCCCATGGCATCGATGGCGATATTGATTTCGCGCATATCCGCTATGCCCATTCAGAACGGGCATCGTTGCCGGAAATGGCTCAGGAGTTGTCAGCCTTGGTGTCGAGCACTTTGCGGCCACGATAATAACCGTTGGGGCTGATGTGGTGACGCAGATGCACCTCGCCTGTGGTCGGCTCCACAGCGGTCGGCGGATTGGTCAGAAAATCATGAGCGCGGTGCATACCACGCTTGGACGGGGATTTTTTATTCTGCTGAACAGCCATGTCGTAACTCCTTGCAATAACTTAAGCGCCTACACCACCGCAATCGCCGTCCAAATGCCGGGGCGCCACGGGCAGGCTGAGTAAAATTTCATCTTCTATCAACGCCAGCACATCTAGCGATGGGACAGCCAGCAACGCATCCAACAACGGATCGTCTCGTTCCCAACGCGCCAACTCCGCTTCATTGCGAGCCAGCGGTAGAACCCGCTCGATCCGCAGTTCGTGCCGATAAGGCTCCAGGCAATACTGGCAACGCAACGTCACCGCCGCATCGATTTGCAAACGCAAAACCGGTCGCCCCGAATCCGCCCCGCCTTGTAGCCTGAATTGGACCTTTCCCTGGTCCGAAACCAGGCCATCCACCAGCCGGTCAAACTTGGCGAGCGGCACTTTACCGGTGATGCTTTCGCTGGCGTGAGCGAAACGTAGGGGATCAACCGTCGATCGTGCGAGCATAAGGGCGCGGATACTAAACTTTTTAGGTTTTTATGTCAAAGCCAAGTCTTGTACCAACTCGCTATTGGCCAGTAGCGCAGAAAATACACGCTAAAAAATATGCGATAATCCGCCGTAATCGAATAGGCCGGTGGTCGGGCGCTTTACAACCAACGGCATGACTTTCACTCTTCAACCGCCTCCGACCCACGGTAACTTGAGTATCTCCCGCGTGACCGCCAATCCACTGACCGATCTATTGAGCGCCGACATGTCCGAAGTGGACCGGGTTATTCGCGTGCGGCTGCACTCCGAAGTGGTTCTGGTCCGTCAAGTAGCGGAATACATCATTGCCGCCGGCGGCAAGCGCCTGCGGCCGGCCATGGTGGTGCTGTGCGCCAAGGCCTTGGGTTATCAAGGCCGCCATCACCACGAACTCGCCGCCGTGGTGGAATTCATCCACACCGCGACCCTACTGCACGACGACGTGGTCGATGCCTCCGCGCTGCGCCGAGGCCGGGATACGGCCAACGCCGTGTTCGGCAACCCCGCCAGCGTTCTGGTCGGCGATTTCCTCTATTCGCGCGCCTTCCAGATGATGGTCGGGGTCCACGACATGCACATCATGGAAGTGCTGGCCGACGCCACCAACACCATCGCCGAGGGCGAGGTCTTGCAGCTCATGAACTGCAACGACCCGAACATCACCGTAGCGGCCTACCTACAAGTCATCCACTACAAGACGGCCAAGCTGTTCGAGGCCTCCGGCCGTCTGGGCGCCATCGTTAGCGGCGCAGACCCATCGGTCGAGGCGGCACTGGGCCGTTACGGTATGCACCTAGGCACTGCCTTTCAACTGGTGGATGACGTACTCGATTACTCCGGCAATGCCGACGTCACCGGCAAGAACGTCGGCGATGACCTGGCCGAAGGTAAACCCACCCTGCCACTGCTTCACGTCATGAACGTCGGCACCCCGGAACAGGCGGCCAGCGTGCGGCGCGCCATCGAGAACGGCAATGCCGACGAATTCGATGCGATCATGCAAGCCATCCAGTCGACGGGCGCCTTGGACTACACCATGGACTGCGCCCGGCTAGAAGCCGAAATGGCCTGCGCCGAGTTAAGCTGTTTGCCGGATGGCATTTACAAGCAGGCTTTGCTAGAATTGCCGGCCTTCGCGGTCAACCGAGACCATTGAAGCAAAATTCGGGGTGTAGCTTAGCCTGGTAGAGCGCCACGTTCGGGACGTGGAGGCCGGAGGTTCGAATCCTCTCACCCCGACCATATTTCAAGCTGAACGCGGCCAACGCAGTTCCGCGTAATCATTCACCCGCCCTGGTCGATCTGGGGAAAAAACAGACCTACGACCTCGCTGTGGTTCATTTCCGCAAGCAGTCGGATCGTCGATACATTGGCGGGTTTGAGCCCAGTCAGTTGCCACACATGGTCAGCAACTAACGGCGCGATCGCGTTGTTTTCCAGTTTGCGTGCCATACCGTCCACCATGATCCGGGCCAGGTTAAGCAGGCCGGCATCAGGCTGGAATGCCTCCGGCGCCGATGCCGGTTGAATCTGAGCGCCAATGGCGGCGCAGAGGCGCGGTGGAAGATTCCACTTCGCCGTCAGCGCCGCGCCAACCTGGGCATAGTCACAGCCTAGCAGCGCGCGTTCGGCCTCGGCCAGAGGCATAGCCTCCAGTTCGGATTGCCTTTGCGCCTGTTCGGCTAACTTGGGTTCGACCTGATACATCACCAGATGGCCGAGGTCCGCCAGCAGGCCAGACACGAAGAAACGTTCCAGATCGCCGGCCCGTACCATTTCCGCCCCGGTCCGGGCGATCAGTGCGCGCAGCACGCTATCGCTCCAGAATCGGGTCATGTTCATACTGGCCGGGCTCATGCCCTTGAACATGGCAGAAACCGAGGTTGCCAGAACGATGTCATGCACCTGCTGCATACCCAACACGCCGACTGCCCGCGATACCGTATCGACCCGGCTCATCAGGCCAAAGTAGACGCTATTGACCACGTGCAGCAAACGCACCGTCAGGCCCGCGTCCGCCGCCACCACATTGGCTAGATCGTTGACCGAACTGTCGGGGTTGTCGAGCACCGACCTGACCTGGGAATACACTGCGGGCAGCGAGGCCAGTTGCTCGACCCCAGCGACCATTTTCTGGGCAGTCGTCATCTTGATTCCCCCTTAACCAGGCATCTCGATTGCCGGCAATGGCTCGCTCTGACAGCGGCTGGCCGTCGGATCGGTCGCCTCGACCGACAACGCCGCTCCGCCCGCCTCACCATAGGCCAGCAAATGGAACTGTCGGGGCGAGTCGACATTGGCCTTGGCCTCCTCGAAATCGATCCGACCGGTCTGGTACAGCTTGATGATGGCCTGATCGAAGCTTTGCATCGACTCGCTGCCACCCCGTTCCATCATATCCTTCAGCTCATCCAGGCGGCCTTCCCGGATGAGCTGTTTCATGTGATAGTCGGCGATGAAAACCTCGACCACCGGGACGCGATGACCATCGGTGCAGCGTACCAGGCGCTGGCCGACGATGCCCAGCAGACAGGCCGCCAGGTCAAACAGGACGGTCGAACGATTCTCCAGCGGGAAGAAGTTCAGCATCCGAGTCAGCGCCTGGTGGGCGTTGATGGCATGAAGCGTGGACAGACAGAGGTGACCGGTATTGGAGAAATTAATCACCTCCTGCATGGTCTCGCGCTCGCGTATCTCGCCGACCATAATCATGTCCGGCGACTCGCGCAGGGCATTCAGCAGCGCGCTTTGATATGACTCGGTATCGGTGCCCACTTCACGCTGATTGACGATCGACTTCTGGTGCTTGAAAACAAATTCAACGGGGTCTTCGATGGTCAGTATATGGTCGGCCTGACGGGCGTTGCGGTGCGACACCATGGAGGCCATGGTGGTCGATTTACCGGAGCCGGTCGCTCCCACCACCAGGATCATCCCACGCCGCGCCATCGCCAGTTGCGACAGCACCGGCGGCAAACCCAGATCGGCCAGTTCCGGAATATTCGCCGATAGGCGACGAATCACCATGGCCACAGCCCCTCGCTGACGGAAGACATTGACCCGGAAGCGCCCTAGTCCGCTCGCACCATAGCCAAAGTTCATCTCCCAATTAGCTTCGAAACGACGAATCTGCTCTTGGCTCATGATCGAATAGGCCAGGATATGCACGTCTTCAGGAGTGAGCTCAGGCGAGGCGATGGGCCGGATCAAGCCCTCGATCTTGATACTGACACGGGCGCCCGCAGAGAAAAACAGGTCAGAGGCATCCATCCGCGCCATAACCTGGAGAAGTTGGGCGATATTCACCATGGCGGCATCCTCGCGCTTTTCATGACTGGAAAGATAGCATAAAGGGCGGAGAGTACTGGATCGAGCACATACCAGAGCGTTGCAATCGGAGCGCTGGATTTCCTGACCAAGCTGGCCTAATCTCGCCTACCGAGCCTGCACGACACTATCCCGAATATCATGGAAACGATTCCCGCACTGCAAAAGAACCGTAGCCGCCTGGCCGCCTGGCGGCACGACCTGCACGCCCACCCGGAACTCGCCTTCGAGGAACGGCGCACAGCCGACCTGGTGGCATCTATACTCACGCTCGCCGGTATTGAAGTCTACCGAGACCTGGCCGAAACCGGCCTGGTCGGTATGCTGAAGGTCGGATCGAGCGCGCGCGCCATCGGCCTGCGCGCCGACCTGGACGCCTTGCCGCTCCACGAGCAGAACAGCTTTCCTCATCGGTCCCAGCACGATGGTCGGATGCACGCCTGCGGCCATGACGGCCACACCGCCATGCTTATGGGCGCGGCGGAATATCTAGCCGAAACCCGCCAGTTCGATGGCACGATCTATTTCATCTTCCAGCCCGCCGAGGAGACCGTGGGTGGCGCCCGGGTCATGATCGAGGAGGGTTTGCTGGAGCGTTTCCCGATGGACACCGTGTATGGCATGCACAACTGGCCGGGCCTGCCCGTCGGCCAGTTCGCGGTACACAGCGGCCCGGTCATGGCTTGCGCCGACCAGTTCGACATCGTGGTGCGCGGCCACGGTGCCCACGCCGCCATGCCGCATCAGGGCCGCGACCCGGTGCTGGCCGGCGCCGCTTTGGTTCAGGCCCTGCAAAGCGTGGTCAGCCGCGACATCGACCCGCTCGATTCAGTGGTCCTGTCGATCACCCGCTTCCAGGCTGGCGAGGCCTACAACATCATCCCCGATGAGGTCCGTATCGGCGGCACCCTGCGCGCCTTCCGCAACGACCTGCGCGATACCGCCGAGGCGGCCATGGAACGAATCTGCAATGGCATCGGCGCCACCTACGGCGTAAAGATCGGTCTCGACTATCGACGCGGCTACCCGCCCACGGTCAACAGCGCGACCGAAGCGGATGCCTGCCGGCGGGTTGCGGCCAGCCTGGTCGGCGAAGGCAACGTCCGCACCAACCTCAGCCCCTCCATGGGCGCCGACGACTTCGCCTACTTCTTACATGAGCGGCCCGGCTGCTACGTCTGGATCGGCAACGGCCTGGGCGAAGGCGGCTGCCTGCTGCACAACCCGCACTATGACTTCAACGACGACATCCTCGCCCTGGGCGCCAGCTATTGGGCGCGTCTGTCGGAACAACTACTGGCGCCGATATGAAAGACACCTTGAAACCCGGCATCTGCCACAGCCTCAGCTTCACCCTCCCAGACAGCAAAATGGTACCCGGCCTGTATCCTGAAGCGGCCGAATTCCAGACCATGCCACCGGTATTTGCCACCGGTTTCATGGTCGGTTTCGTCGAATGGGCCTGCCTGCAATCAGTCATCCCACACCTCGACTGGCCACGCGAGCAAACCGTCGGCACCCATGTCGATATGAGCCACGAGGCCGCCACCCCGGCCGGCATGACCGTGACCGCGCGGGTAAAACTGATCGAGGTCGATGGCCGCCGGCTGGTATTCGAAACCGAGGCCGACGACGGCATCGAGATCATCAGCCGGGGCAGGCACGAACGCTATGTGATCGACACCGAGCGGTTCAACGCCAAGATCATGGACAAGGGCAAGACATGAGCGAAACGGCCACCTTCGCAGGCGGTTGCTTCTGGTGTCTGGAGGCCGGCTTTGCCGCACTCAAGGGTGTTGATAAAGTGGTTTCAGGCTACCTGGGCGGATCGCTGGCGCAGCCCAGTTACGAACAGATATGCAGCGGCGACACAGGCCATGCCGAGGTGGTGCAAATCCACTTCGACCCTGCCGTAATCGGCTACCGCGACCTGCTCGAAGTCTTCTTCGCGATCCACGATCCGACCTCCTTCAACCGACAGGGCAACGACGTCGGCAGCCAGTACCGCTCGGCCATCTTCTGGCACACGCCGGAACAGAAGGCCGCCGCCGAGGCCATGATCGCCGCACTCGCCGGCGCCTATTCCAGCCCCATAGTCACCGAGGTCATGCAAGCCGGCGTCTTCTGGCCAGCCGAGGCTTATCACCAGGATTACTTCGCCAACAATCCGCACCAGCCCTACTGCCAGTTCGTAGTCGCGCCCAAAGTAGCGAAAGTCAGGACACAATTTGCAAATCTGCTGAAGTAAGCGGTTGGCAAACCTAGGAGCCCATGGCCGCCATTGACCCACTACCTACCGGAAGTGATGCCTGTCCTGGCCTATCATCTCCGGGGTCACCAGAGTCACGCCCTTTTCAGTCACGTAAAAGCGCTGGCGGTCTTCTTCGGCATTGACGCCGATCTGGGCGCCGTCAGGAATCGTGCAGCCCTTGTCGACCACGACGTTCTTGAGCACGACGCCCTGGCCGATGCGGACGTCGGGCAGGATCACTGCCCGGTCGAGTGAAGCGCCTTCACGCACATGAACGTTGGAGAACAAAACTGACCGACGCACCACGGCGCCGCTGATGATGCAGCCGCCGGAGACCATCGAATCGACCGCCATGCCGCGCCGGCCATCGGTGTCGAACACGAATTTGGCGGGCGGCAATTGCTCCTGATAGGTCCAGATCGGCCAATCCCGGTCATACAGATTCAGGTCCGGGAGGATACTAGCCAGGTCAAGATTCGCCTCCCAATAGGCATCGACGGTTCCCACATCGCGCCAGTAGGGCGGTTCGTCCACGCCATGGACGCAACTGTCGTTGAAGCTGTGGGCGAACAGCCGATAACCGCTGCGGATCAAATGCGGGATGATGTTCTTGCCAAAATCGTGTTCCGATTTGGCATCGTCAGCATCGTAGATCAATTGCTCATACAGGAACGAGGCGTTGAAGATATAGATGCCCATGGAACAAAGCGCGACGCCCGGCTTGCCCGGCATCGAGGTCGGTTCGGCCGGTTTCTCGGTAAAGTCGGTCACCCGATGATCGTCATCCACGGTCATCACGCCAAAGGCCCCCGCCGCCTCGGCCACCGCCATCTCGATACAGGCCACGGTCATATCGGCGCCCGAACGCACATGGCTGGCCAGCATCTCACCATAGTCCATCTTGTAGACGTGGTCGCCGGCCAGGACTAGCACATACTCAGGCTTGTAGACCCGCAGGATGTCCAGGTTCTGATAAATGGCATCGGCCGTGCCCCGATACCAGGTATCGTCGTTCAACCGCTGGGATGCAGGGTGCAATTCGACGAACTCGTTGAACTCGCCGGACAGGAAACCCCAGCCGCGCTGCACATGCTTGATGAGGCTGTGCGCCTTGTACTGGGTCAACACCCCGATACGGCGGATACCCGAGTTGATGCAGTTGGAAAGCGGAAAATCGATGATCCGGAATTTACCGCCAAACGGCACCGCCGGCTTAGCCCGCCAGTTGGTGAGGTCTCTCAGCCGACTGCCGCGGCCCCCGGCGAGGATGAGCGCGACAGTATTTTTGGTAAGCAGACTAACAAAACGCGGTTGATCTTTTTGCAGCACGGAACGCCCCTTTATTCGGTTTGACGACATCATAGCCTCGGCATAACGATACTAGCCATGCCGCCGCTTTCATATATAGTACGAGACAAGCGAGTCTGAAATGACATTGCGCTAACCCACGATCAGACCATTATCGACGGCCGACAAAATTATCGGTTCCCTGTTACAGAAGCCATCTTAAATCATGTCCCTGACCCTCCTTGAACGCATACTGCAAGCCCGCCATCACGATCCATTCTCGTTTCTGGGACTGCATAGCGAGGGTGGCGCGCCGATCTTGAGAGTGCTGCGTCCCCATGCCGAGGCGGTGGTCATGCTGCTGGCCGATGGCGAACAACCCTTAACCCTGAAGGACAAGCGCGGCCTGTTCGAATGGCGTGGCAAGCAAGCGCCGGCGCGACCGATCCGCCTGCGTGTTCAGGAAGACGGCAAGACCTTCGAGATTACCGACCCCTATACCTTCCCGCCCATGCTCGGCGAACAGGAACTCTACCTGTTCAATGAGGGCCGGCTGCTGGAGGCCTACCGGACCTTGGGCAGCCACGTGGTCAACCACGAAGGCGTCGATGGCGTCGGTTTCGCGGTCTGGGCGCCCAGCGCCGAGCGGGTCTCGGTGGTCGGCCAGTTCAACCGCTGGGATGGCCGTAGCCACATGATGCGGGTCCGCGGCGGTTCTGGCGTGTGGGAACTGTTCATCCCCGGCATGAAACCGGGCGACCTGTACAAGTATGAGATTCGCAACGCCGGCAGCGGCGAGATTCGGGTCAAGGCCGATCCCTATGGCCAATGTTTCGAGCCTCGCCCCGGCACAGCGGCGGTCGTGCCCCAACCGTCCAGCTTCGAATGGCACGATGGCGACTGGCTGGAGACGCGGGCCAAGGCCGACTGGCTGCATGCCCCGTTCAATATCTACGAGGTTCATGCCGGTTCCTGGCGCCGCCACCCGGATGGCCGCTATTACAGCTATCGAGAACTGGCCGACGCACTGGTCCCTTACCTTCAAGACATGAACTACAGCCACGTCGAGTTCATGCCGCTGACCGAACACCCGCTGGACGAATCGTGGGGCTATCAGACCACCGGCTATTTCGCCGCCACCGCCCGGTTCGGCACGGTCGACGACCTGAAATACCTGGTCGATGCCTGCCACCGGGCCGGTCTGGGCGTGATACTGGACTGGGTGCCCGGCCACTTCCCGATGGACGACTGGGCCCTGGCCCGGTTCGACGGCTCCGCCCTGTACGAACACGCTGACCCGCGCCTGGGCGTGCATCAGGACTGGGGCACCCACATCTTCAACTACGGCCGTAACGAGGTAAAAGGTTTCCTGCTCGCCTCCGCCGATTTCTGGCTGCGCGAACTGCACTTCGACGGTCTCAGGGTCGATGCAGTGGCCTCGATGCTCTACCTGGATTACTCGCGCAAGGCGGGCGAATGGCTACCCAACAAATATGGCGGCCGCGAAAACCTGGAGGCCATTGATTTCCTGCGCGAAATGAACGCCATGGTCCATGAACGCTACCCCGGCGCACTGACCTTTGCCGAGGAATCGACTGCTTGGCCTATGGTTTCCCGCCCCACCTATGTCGGCGGCCTGGGCTTCTCGATGAAGTGGAACATGGGTTGGATGAACGACACGCTGAATTACATCAGCCTCGACCCGATTTACCGCCGTTATCACCAAAACAGCCTGACCTTCGGCCAACTCTATGCCTACTCCGAAAATTTCATCTTGCCCTTCTCGCACGATGAAGTCGTACATGGCAAGGGTTCGTTGTTGGGCAAGATGCCGGGCGACGCCTGGCGGCAGTTCGCCAACCTGCGCCTGCTGTCGGCCTATCAGATGACCAACCCCGGCAAGAAGCTCAACTTCATGGGCAACGAGTTCGGCCAGGGCCGCGAGTGGAACGCGGGTTGGGAGTTGGACTGGGGTCTGTTGCAAAGCCACTGGCACGAAGGTGTGCAGCACTGCCAGCGCGACCTGAATCGGCTCTATCGGCATTTGCCGCAACTGCATGAACTGGACTTCAACCACGACGGTTTCGCCTGGATCGATTGCCACGACGCTGACCAGTCCGTACTTTCCTATCTGCGCCGCGACCGGCAGGGCCGCGCCGTGATCTGTGCCTTCAACTTCACGCCCATTCCCCGCGACGGCTATCGCATCGGCTGTCCGGCCGGTGGTCTGTGGCGGGAAATCTTCAACAGCGATTCCGAGTGGTACGGCGGCTCCAACGCCGGCAACGGCGCCGGCCTGTTGGCTGAAGAGCAACCCTGGATGGGCTTCGGCCACTCCCTGGTAATCACCTTGCCGCCCCTGGCCGGGATCATCCTTAGCCTCGACTGACCCGGCCGTTGGGCGGCGATAGGCCGCCCGCCTCGGGGTATACTCGCGTCTAAATCAACAACGGCTCCCCCCAACATGCCCGCGACCACCACCTGGCAAGCCCTCAAGGCCCACCGCAAGACCTGGAACAACCGGCATCTGCG
>PFGT01000124.1 GCA_002782005.1 Hydrogenophilales bacterium CG12_big_fil_rev_8_21_14_0_65_61_21
CAAGCGCGTTTATAAACAGGCGGGACTTGACACGCCTGTCACATCACCGCGATCTTTATGCGGTATCGCCACGCGCGGCCAAGCTTGGGATCGAACGGCGTACGAGCGTACTTGATACCATCTGGACCCCCAATCTGCGTTACACGGTCAATGGCCATTTCGCCTACGATACATTCTCCGATGGCAACAACCGTTGGGAAGCTGAAGTCGCCCCACGTCGCGCATTCCTGCGTACCCAGCGGTTTAATCTGGACGTCGGCATTAGTGGTCACTGGTTCGGTTTCGACCGCGACCTGGGCAACGGCTACTATGCCCCATCCAACTATGAACGCTATACCGTTACAGCTTTCACCTACTGGAAGATCAGTGATGACGATGGGGTGAGCGTGACGTTCAGTACCGGCCCGTACAAGGACAACACCATGAGTGGTTTCCGCACTGGCGGCGATATTGTGGCGGAAGGCACCTTTGGCCTCTACCGCAACTGGTTTCTTGATGTGAAAGGTGGCCTTTCCCACTATGGCGGCAGCGCCACTCCCGGATACGGTTCACATACGTTCGAGGTCAGTTTAACCCGGCGGTTTTGACCTTAGTGCTCATATTATGAACGGTTTACCCGAATGCTTTTTGCCGGGCGGGGAGGGGTGCTTTACCCAGGCTGGCGCGAGGGAAATGTGAAATTCTGGTTATTGCCCCTCGTTCTGGCCTCCCATCTCACCGTAGCGGCGCCAATATTCGTGGACAGGGCTGTTGTGGTCACCTTTGATGACTTGCCCTTTACCTCGGTGCCGAATGAAGATGATGTAACTCTTGAAAACATGACGCACCGACTGTTGCAGAGTCTGCAGTACGCTGGTGTGCCTGCCGTAGGCTTCGTCAACGAAAATAAACTGTATCGTGAGGGTAACCTGGATATTGCAAGGGTGAGTCTGTTGCGCAGTTGGATCAAGGCTGGTTTTGATCTTGGCAATCACACCTTTTCCCATCTCTCTATCAACCGAGTACCGCTTGGTGTCTTCGAAGCTGATCTGCTGCGCGGTGAAATCATCACACGTCCGCTTATGCATGACGAAGGCCGAACCCTGCGGTGGTTTCGCCCGCCGTTTCTGCATATTGGGAAAACCACTGCTGATATATTGGCATTAGAAGGTGTCCTCCACGAGCATGGCTACACATTGGCGCCGGTAACGGTGAATAATTCGGAATGGCAGTTTGCTGCGGCCTATGCCAAAGCACAGGCGCAAGGTGACGCGGCAACAGCGAACCGCATCGGCGCAGCCTATGTGCCCTATATGGGAACTGTGTTCACCTGGGCCGAGAGGTTGTCCGATGATCTCTTTGGCCACGCCATTCCACAGGTACTGTTACTGCATGCTAATTCGCTCAATGCCGATTATCTTGCCGATCTCGCCGACATGCTCAAGCAACGCGGCTACCGTTTCATCAGCCTCGCGGAGGCGCTCAAGTATCCGGCCTATTCGTTGCCACTTAATGTGAGCCAACTTGAAGGGGAGTCCTGGCTCGAACGCTGGTCGCGCGATGTTGGCCTGCGGCCATCGCGTTCCCCCTCTGCGCCTGGTTTTATCTTGAAGCAAGCTGGGCGGGATGGTCGCTCTGCATATTGACCAGGGCGGTCGTGGTAGTGTCTATCGCTGTTGCGACTGCCCGCATCCAGGCTACTGTCAAGCATATCCCGAGGATCGATAAAAACGCTCGACCCCCGTGGTCGTCGACGGTGATCTACGGAATATGCAGTTCGGAAGGCAGGTCGAGACTTGTGACAGAATAAGGCCGAAGTTGAACCTTACCAAACGGTAAACCAAAATTTTGCCAGGCTTCTCATAATTCGGTTCATGAGAGCCCCTATCGAGATTATTGAGGATGTTCCTCGGGTGTTGAGCCACATGGCCTATTTCCAGGTTATGTCGCAAGAGACGCTGAGCCGGCTTGGCGAGAACTCGCACGTTATAACCTTGAGGAAGGGTGACTTATTGGTGGCCAAAGGGGCTACGGATGTTCGGCATGTCTATGCCGTACTGGATGGCCAGATTCATGTTGGGTTGCCCACGACCGACAGTATCCGGTCGGTTCACTTTATCGAGACAGGCATGACCTTGGGCGAATCCGTTTTGTTGTCGCGGACGGAACCGCCCTATCAGGCGGTCGCTACCCGCAAGAGTCGCGTTCTCGCGTTAGACGGCGATCGTTGGCTAAAGGAAATTCAATCGGCCCCCGGCTTGGCTTGGGAGGTGCTCAAGCACCTGGCGCAACGTCGTCTCGGGACTATGCATACGCTGGCGGTGAGTTCGCGGCGGACCGATCTGTCGCGGGTGGCGGGGTTTATCATGGGCTATCAGCCCAAGCTGCAAAGCGAAAGTTTCAGTATTGAACTGCCAGCTAGAAAACTGGATATAGCCGCCAATCTGGGTATGACGAATTCGAGTTTCTCGCGGGCGTTACAGTACCTGAGACAGAACGACATCATCGAAGTTAAGGGCTCGTTTATTCGCGTGCTGAAGGTCGCTTTACTCGAACAGGCAGCACAGGGGCATAGAGAGTAAACTGGTGCGCGGACCCAAACGCCGCTTGCCCTTAAAGATTCAAACATACCTGAGCATGACCATGGCGGCGCCTGGTCGCCTGTAAGACAATGATGCCATGCGCGCCATCTCCTGGAAGGTTCTACTCGCTTACGCCCTGGGTTGTCTGGTCCTGGACGCGGTCAGTCATCCCCAGACCGTGTTGCCCCTGGCGCTCGCCTCCTGGACGCCGCCGTCTGGCCTGTCGCTGGCCTTTTTGCTGCTCTATGGCCTGCGCTATATCCCCTGGCTGGTGCTGATCACCTTTCTGATCGGCCTGCCGATCAACGGCCCGGCATCCGACTGGTTCACCCCGCTCTCTGCGGCGACGATATTGACGTTATGTCATGGCGGCCTGGCCGTCTGGCTGAAACGCGGCCTGGGCATAGACCCGCACTTTCGCAGCCTGCGCGACCTATCCTGGTTCCTGGTGGCGGCGGTGATCGCCGCCTGGATCGGTTCGGGCGTGCATGTATTCAACGAATATTTGCACGGTGGTCCGGAATCCGCCAGTTGGCTAGCCGATCTGGTCAATTACTGGGTCAGCGACCTGATCCGTTTGCTGGTGGTCGCGCCGCTGGTGCTAGTCCACGCCAACGACCACTGGCGGGCCTGGCGGCCGACCCGCGAGATGTTTGTTCAAGCCGCCGCCATCGCCATTGCCCTGTGGGTTATTTTCGGGCTCAAGTACACAGACCAGTTCAAGTTCTTCTACCTGCTGTTTCTACCCTTGATCTGGATCTCGATGCGCCACGACATCCATGGCGCCACGGCGGCCCTGGCGGCCACCCACCTCGGGTTGAACGGCATTTTGGAATGGCTGGCCCTGCATGCCATCACGGTGGTCGAGTTCCAGATGCTGATGCTGGGTCTATCCCTGACCGGCCTGTTCCTGGGCATGACGGTCACCGTGCGCCGGGCAGCCGAGGAACGACTGCATCAGCGCGAGGCCGATCTGAACCAGGCGCTGCGGCTGGCGGCGGCGGGCGAGATGGCCCAGGCGCTGGCCCATGAGCTGAACCAGCCGCTGTCGGCGCTGGCCAATTACGCCCAGGCCAGCCGCATGATGCTGGCCGACCTGGAGCGCAATGGTCCGCTCCTGGCCGACACCCTGAACAAGATCGCCGACGAGTCGGCTCGCGCCGGCCAAGTCATCCATCGACTGCGGGAATTTTTCCGGGGCGGCATGATGCATATGGAAACCTGTTCGGTCGCCGAACTGGTGGAAGAAAGTGTCGCCCCGCTAGGCAAACGAGCTGAACGTTATGGCATCGAACTCAAAATCGACCTCCCCGGCAATCTACCCGTCATTGCCGTCGACCGGGTGCAAATTGCCACCGTGCTGCTCAACCTGGTGGGCAACGCCATCGAGGCCTTGCGCAACAACACAGCCGCCGAGCGAGCAATCAATATCGAGGCCGAATATGCCGCCGCCGATATGGTCCGCATTTGCGTCAGCGACAACGGCCCGGGCATCGCCCCGGAAATCCGCGACCGGCTATTCCAGCCCTTCGCCACCAGTAAGCCGGAAGGCATGGGCCTGGGGCTGGCCATCAGCCGAACCCTGGTCGAAGCCCACGGTGGCATGCTGAATCTGGTCAGCGGCCACCCGACCCGGTTTTGTTTTAACCTGCCGAGAGGCAACCAAAGCGACGAAAGGTCTCGCCATAAACATGTCTGAACCCGCTGTCTACATCGTCGACGACGACCACTCAGTGCGCGACTCATTGGCCTTGCTACTCAATTTTCGCGGCTTTCGCACTTACCAATTCGCATCCGCAGAGGCGTTTATCGAGGCCTGGCGACCCGACTGGCGCGGTTGCCTGCTGCTTGACCTGCGCATGACCGGCATGGATGGCCTGGGCCTCCAGCAAATCCTGATCGAACGCGGTTCCCGACTGCCGGTGGTCTTCCTCACCGGCCATGGTGACATTGCCCAGGCGCGCACCGCGCTCAAGGCCGGGGCCGTGGATTTTCTGGAAAAGCCCATCGATCATGAAGCACTGTTCAACTCACTCAACGAGGCCATGGTCAAGGACAGCGAGTTGCAGGTCGAGGAGCAACGTCTCGCCGATCTGGGGGGGCGCATCAGCCGCCTGAGCGACCGCGAACGGCAAGTCATGGATCGCGTCGTGAGCGGCCAGCACAATCGTGAGATTGCCGCCGAATTGGCGATCAGCCCTCGTACCGTCGAGGTTTTCAAGGCCCGCATGATGGAAAAGATGCAGGCCCGCAGCGTGCCCGAACTGGTCAAGCTGGTCATGGAAATCGGCAATGGCAAGACCGAGTGAACCCAAATCGCCTGGTTTGTATGTGTTTCCCTTACGGGTACTCCCGGATTCTTTTCCCGATTAAGCAGGATAAGATGCGCTTCACGTCGGTAATACATGTCTCTGAGCAGGGCATCTGCGGTTGACGATCGCAACTATCGAGGGGCGGCGCATGCCGCCCCCTTTTTTTTGGCAGAATGTCGTCGTCCATGCTACCAGCGCTCGCTCTCATGACCCATTCAAATTCAACCTTCGGCCTGCTCATCATCGGCGACGAAATCCTCTCCGGTAAGCGGCTGGACCGCCATTTCCAGAAAGTGCGCGAAATCTTCGCCGCCCGCGAACTGGCCCTATCCCAAGTAACCTATCTCGGCGACGATCGCGCTCGACTAGCCGCCTTCCTGCGCGCCAGCTTCGCCGGCGAGGATATCCTGTTCAGTTGCGGCGGCATCGGCGCGACGCCGGACGATCATACCCGGCAGGCGGCGGCCGCCGCGCTAGGCGTTCCGCTCATACGCCACCCGGAGGCTGAGGCGCTGATCGCCAGCCGCATGATCGAAGTTGGCCAGCCAGTCACCCCCGAGCGACTGCAAATGGGCGAATTCCCCGCCGGCGCCACGCTCATTCCCAACCCGGTCAACCGCATCCCTGGCTTCTCGATTCGCGAACATCATTTCGTACCCGGCTTTCCAGAGATGGCCTGGCCGATGATCGAGTGGCTACTGGATAACCAGTATCGTGACCGCTTCCATCGCTACCATCAGGTTGAGCGGAGCATGATCGTGCGCGGTCTGGCCGAGGCGACGCTGACGCCCTTGATGCTAGGGATCGAACGCGATTACCCTGGCGTCAAGGTCTTCAGCCTGCCGCATCTCAATGTCCAACACCCGGACGACTACACCATCGAGCTGGGGGTCAAAGGCCCAGCAACGGCCATCGACATTGCCTTCGTCCATCTGCGCACAGGCGCCCTGACGCTGGGCGGAAACATCGAGCAGGTCGCTTCGGCCCAACATGGGTTGGCCTGAATAACGGCACCCGCCGTTTCTTCAAGCTTGATGGGCCGCCATATCCAGGCGAGTCTCTGGAAATTTTGTAACCAATCAAGCGTCATTTTCCCCCATAGCGATCCATTGCAACTGTGTTGTAGACCGACGATGGCCTACTCCTTCACCATCTGCCCGTCCTCCATATGCCAAACGGTGTCGAAACCCTCGATCATGCGCACGTCGTGGGTCACTGCAATCACCGCCGTCTGGCGCTCGCGTGCGATGCGCTTCAACAGTTCCATCACCTTGGTGCCGCGCCCGGTGTCGAGGGAAGCGGTCGGCTCGTCAGCGAAGATGAGCGGCGGCGAGTTGGCGAGGGCGCGGCCGATGGCCACCCGCTGTTGCTCACCGCCGGAGAGATTGGCCGGCAACGCCTTGGCGCGGTGGCCGAGTTCAAGGAAATCAAGCAGCTCGCCGGCTCGCTGGCGTGCCGCGCGCCCGGACACGCCGTTGATCTCCAAGGCCACGGCGATGTTGTCGCGTGCGCTAAGGAACGGAATCAGGTTGTGTCCCTGGAAGATGAAGCCGATGTTTTCGCGCCGGAAACGGCGTTCGTCCACCCCCATCCAGGCATTGTCGTACACCGTCTGCTCATTCATCACGATGCGCCCGGTGGTCGGCTCAAGAATCAGGCTGATACACAAGAGCAGCGTGCTTTTGCCGGAGCCCGAGGGACCGAGCAGCGCCATCAGCTCACCGCACTCGACCGAGAATGAAACATTCCGGAGCGCCGTGACCGCCGTTTCGCCGTGACCAAATATCTTGCTCAGGCCTTCAACTTGCAGGATGGCCATGTCAGCCCCCGAGCGCCAGCGACGGCGGCGTACGCAACGCATGAATGATCCCGACCAGGCTCGCCAACATGCCGCCGACGAAGAACACGCCAAAAGTGATGAGGGTTTCGTTGGGCAGCAGCACGAGCGTGCGTGGGAAGCGGTCATGGGTGAGGTTCACCAGCGCCCAGGCGAAGGCGAAGCTCGCCAGCGTCAGCACCACCGACTGTTCGAGGATCAGGCGCACGATCACCCAGTTGGCGGCGCCCATGAGTTTGAGGGTGGCGATGGCCTTGATCTTCTCCACCGTCAGCACATAGATCAGCAGAGCGATGATCACCAGTGACACGATCACCAGCAAAACACGGAACAGCCCGAGGATCGCGGTCATTTTCTTGAGCTTGCCTGCAAGCATCAGATCGCGTTCCTGTTGGGTCGTGTAAACATTGAAGTAAAGCCAGTCCTCGATGTGGCGGCCGACCTTGCGGGCGTCCGCCCCGTGAGCGAGCCTGACCAGAACCGCACTGATCGTGCCGCTGCCACCACTGAGCAGAGGTAACAACTTTGCCGCCTGCGCCGGGGTATAGCCCGCGCCCTCCAGTCGCTTGCGGTCGGCGGCGAGGGTTGCTTCGTGCGCGCGGTTGTCCTGCTGGTAGAGCACTTCCTGCGCATCCGGCAACGAAAGGTAAAGTAGCGGATTGCCGCCGGAGTCCACGGCGCCTTTGGTCAACCCGACCACGCTGTAGTCATGCACGCCAAGCTGGATGCTGTCACCAAGTTTTAGGCCGAGTTTCATGTCCACCACCGTCTCGTAGTGTGCCCAATTGATAGACCGCCCAGCGACCAGAGGTCCGGGGCCGCCGAGACCGCCAAAGACGTCGTAGCCAATGATGGTGAACTGCTGCCCGCGCCCTGCCGCCTCGCGCTGCACCGCGTAGATGATGAAGGGGCTGGCCTGAGCCACACCTGGCGTGGCAGCGACGCTCTTCCAGGCGTCCTCCGGAATGCGCGACTGCTCGTTGAACGGCCCGCCGCGCCGGTATTCGACCACCCACAGATCGGTAGCGGTATTGTCGATCAGCCATACCCCGTCCGAGGTGTTGCCCTGAAAGATACCGTTCATAATCAGCACAATGGCCATGAGCAGGCCAACCCCCAGAATGGTGGCAACGAACTTTCCGACGTGGCGCTGCACGTCCTTGATGGCGAGATCCATGTCAGCCTTTCTCGGCACGCACCCGCGCGCCTGGCTTGATGGTTTGCGCCGCGCGCACGATGGCATCGCTGGCGCTCAGGCCCTTTATCACCATGACCATACCGTTGCTAGAGAACCCAGTTTCGACCGGCTGGAAGCGCGCCCGCCCGTCGCGCGCCACAAGCACCCCGGGTTGCCCGTCCTGGCGGATCACGGCCGAGGCCGGAATGAGTAGACCGCGCACGGTTCCCACGCGAATCGCGACTTTTGCCTCCTGATCGATGGCGAAGCGCGCCGGCGGCTCGTCGAAGGCGATCTCGACCTCGAACTCGCGCGCCGCAGCATCGGCCTCCAGGCCGATGCGCGCTACCTTGCCGGCGACTTCACCGCCAGTGCGCAGCCGGATCACCGCCGGCATCCCCGGCTGTACGCGCCCGGCCTCGGTCTCGTCGATACGGGCGACGGTCTGGAGTGTGGCCGGGTCGACCAGGCGCAGGATGGGCGCACCAGGTGCGGCCGTGTCGCCCGGCTCGGCGAGCCGTGCGACCACGATGCCCGCCATCGGCGCACGCAGGTTGGCGTAGCTCGCCTGCGCCTCGGCCAGCTTGAGCTCCTGTACCACCGCCGCAACCTCCGCCACCTTGGCCTGACGCAGCATGGCTGTCGTGTCCATAGCCACCGCGCTGATATAGCCTTTCTCGAACACCTCGCGGTCACGCCGTTGGTTGCTCTCGGCCAGCGCTAGGTCGGCCCGGGCGCGGGCCAGTGACGCCGTCGCCGAAGCGACGCGCGCCATAAGATCGCGGTCATCGAGTCGCACCAGCACCTGGTCCTTGCGCACGCGGTCGCCAATATCGGCCTCAATGGCAACGACCACCGCCGTCACGCGCGCGGACAGCGTCACCGGCACGCGCGCCTGAACCCGGCCCGGCCCGCGGACGAGTTCGTCGAGCGTACCTACGCGGGCCTTGACCACCGCGACCGTTTGGCCGCCCTTGAGCCACCATCCGACCGCCGCCGCCAGGGCCAGGACGACGACGAGCGCGATCAGCACGAACTTGCGCGAAATTTTCATTTTGCTCATGGTTTTTCTCCAGTGACGATCGGGGACTTGCCGAGCAGTCGGTCAGCGCTCGCGCGCGCCACGGCATAGGCAGCAAGCGCCTGAGACCGGTCGGCCTCGGCGCGGGCGAGATCGGCCTGGGCGGTCAGCACGTCGAGGGCGGTCGCCTTGCCAGCGCGGTACAGGCTTTCGGCCGCGCGTGCGGATTCGCTGACTACCCCGATGCGCTCGACGGCCAATGTGGTATCCGCCTCTGCCGTGCGCCACACCGACAATGCCTGACGCAGACGGGACTCCAGATCGATACGCGCGCCGCGCTCGGCCTCACGCGCCTCGCTCAGCGCCGCCTGAGTCTTGGCGACGCCGGCATCGATCGCGCCGCCATCGTAGAGTGGCAGTTCGAGGAAGATGCCAGCGGTCCATTCATTGGCGTTGCCACCAATGTTGCGGTCGCGGTTACCGACACCGCCCTGAAGGCTAACGGTTGGCTGGCGCGCGCCGCGTGCGGCATCGAGGTTCCGTTCGGCTTGGGTGATCTGGTGCTGAAACTGCCGCAGCTCGGGATTTTGTGCCCGTGCCTCGGCCAAGGCCACCGGCTCGGGCAAAGGCGGCCCAACCTCACTCGGCAAAGCTCCATCCACCTGAAAGTCGGGTGACTCGCGGCCCATCGCCGCCGTCAGCAGGACTTGCGCCGTGGTTTCGAGTTCCTCGGTGCGGGTCAGCGCCGTTGCCGCATCAAGCCGCGCACTGCTCGCCTTCAACAGGTCCAGGCGGGTCGTCTTACCGGCATCGAACAGTACACGGGCGAGTTTTTCGAACTCGCGCGCCCGCGCCATCGCTTCCTGCGCCGCCTGTGCCAGCGCACGCGCCTCCAGCACTCGGTACCAGGACTGGATAACCTGATAGGCAATATCGGTTGCAACGGTGTCGAGCCCGGCTTGTCGGACGGCCACGGTCTCCCGGGCGGCTTCGCCTTTGCTGCGCGTGCTGCCGTCACGGAGCAAATGCCGCACGCTCAGGCCAACGAATATCTCGCGCTCGTAGAGCGGGCTGGTAGTGGCCGCGCTAACCGGACCGAGCCGGTCAGGGTTGAGTCGGTTGTAATAGCCGCTCGCCGCGAGGCGAGGCAGCAGCCCGGCTCGCGCCGTCCGATAGTCTGCCTCCGCCTGGGCCAGGCGGCTCTGCGCGATGCCCGCGACAGGGTTGCGGACTAGGGCTTCGGCGATGGCGGCGGGCAGCCCGAGCGCCGTCACCCGCGCCTCAGCGGCGTTCGCTACTACCTGCACTGTGGCGAGCATGAGTCCCAGCAAGGCTCGGATGTATGGCATGAGCGATTCCCACAACATGTTTATCTCCAGAGATTCAATCTGTCCGAGTCAGTCCGTCATTTGCAGTTGTGATGCAATTTCCACTTCTCGGCATGGCCCATGGCGACCGCCCAGTCCGGCGGCTTGCAGTCGCTTGCCGCCGCAGTGTCGGGAGGCGCGGCGGCAGGCGCAACGGTCGTGAAGGATTGCGCGACGGCGACCATGATGCCCAGAAACAGCATGACCACGGTTATGTGTGTGGCTCCGATATTTTGGCTCTCATGGCGGACAAGGACTTCGCAGGCGCCGCCCGGACATAGCGCCGCCTTGTCCTTGTGAAACAGGTTGTAGACCTTGCAGGCAAGGCAGATGCCGAAGGCGCTCTCGAAGAAGAGCAGCGTCAGGCAAGTGGCGCAGATGATGAGGTTGACCGGGCCAATCACGTTGTTGAGCACGATGAGATACAGCATGGCCACCGCCAGCGCGAAGCCGAAGGCCCAGGCGAAACGTTTTTGCGACGCACCGGCCCATTCCGGCGTCTGGTTCCGCACCGCGAAGCGGCCCAGGATCATGCTTGGCGAGAACCTCGGGTTGACGAAGACGCGGATGCTGAAGTCGATGAGAAAGGCAATGACGAAAATCTGTGTCAGGCGAAAATTGCCCATCAGCCAGGAATTCATGAACGAAACCAGGGCGAAGAAGAACAGGATGCCGGCGGCGGCGCGCACCTCTCGTTCGTTGAGCACGGGTACTTCATAGTTGGCCACCGTTTCACCAAAGGCGAATAGTTTATTCATGCGTTCTTCCTTTACCCAAGACGGATTCCTATTTCACCGCAACTGCACCTGCGTCGCATTGCGGACAGGTATCGCATTGCATCGTAATGTTGCACGGTGTCGGCTTGTTACATTGCGTTACAAAAACCCCGTCGAGAGGGGCAAAATATCACCATGGAGAATCGTGACTGCGTCCTTGTTGTCGATGATGATCCGGAAATACGTCGCCTGCTGGCGGATTATCTGGAGCGCAACGGCTTTACGCCCATGGCCGCCCGCGATGGGCGCGAAATGCGCCAGGCGCTGGAGCGCCATGCCATTGATCTGGTGGTGCTCGATCTGACACTGCCCGACACCGACGGTCTAACCCTGTGCCGCGACCTGCGCGCCCATTCAAGCCTTCCGGTGCTGATGCTGACCGCGCGCGGCGAGGAGGCCGACCGCATCCTCGGCATCGAGATGGGCGCCGACGACTATCTGGTCAAGCCGTTCAGCCCACGCGAACTGCTGGCACGGATCAAGACCATCTTGCGCCGCACCCGGGCGCTGCCGCCCAACCTGCGTCCCGAATCGCAACGCTGTCTGGCCTTCGCCGGCTGGCAACTGGATACGGCGACGCGAGTGCTGACCGCACCTGATGGCGTCGTGGTGTCGCTGTCCGGCGGCGAATACCGACTGCTGCGCATCCTGCTCGAACATCCCAACCGGGTGCTCAACCGTGACCAGTTGACAGAACTGATCCATGGTCGCGCGGCGGATACCTACGACCGGGTTATCGACGTACAGGTGAGCCGGTTGCGGCAGCGGCTGCGCGATGACAGCCGCGAGCCGCAACTAATCAAAACTCTGCGCGGCGAAGGTTATGTTCTGGCGGCCGCAGTGGAAGGGTGCGCAACGTGCGGCTGATGCCCACATCGCTGTTCGGCCGGCTAACGCTGATCCTGGTCGTGGGCCTACTGGCAGCGCAATTCGCCACCTTGTGGTTCCACCTGGGTGATCGGACGCTGTTGTTTTCGCGTGGCGAATACCGGGCTGCCGGACTGCCTATTCGCTTCTGGATTCACATGGCGCTGACGCTGACGGCGGTGATCGCCGCCTCGCTGATCGCCGTACGCATGGTTACTCGCCCCATTCAGCGTCTGGTCGAAGCGGCCGACGCCTTTGGCCGCGATCTTGACTCACCGCCGTTGTCAGAAACCGGATTGACGGAAACACGCCACGCCGCCGAGGCATTCAATCGTATGCAGAGGCGCCTGCGGCGCCTGATTGCTGAACGTAGCCGGGCACTTGCTGCCGTTTCCCACGACCTGCGCACACCGCTCACTCGCATGCGCCTGCGCGCTGATCTGGTCGAGGATGAAGTTTTGCGTAGCCAGTTTGACACCGACATCGACATCATGCAGACCATGGTCGAGGCTACACTGGACTACCTGCGCGGTTTACGCGATAACGAGCCGATTCAGAACATCGAGATCGAAGCGCTGCTGGCCAGCCTAGTCGCCGATGAGCAGGCGCTGGGCCGGCCGGTGACACTGGCCGAAGTCCGTGCAGCTCACTACCCCGGACGCCTGTCAGTACTGAAGCGCGCCCTCGCCAACCTGGTGGACAACGCGGTGAAGTACGGTCACGAGGCCAACCTCTCCGTTGTCGATACGCCTACCGCGCTGTGCATCCTTATCGAGGATCGCGGTCCCGGAATCGCCGACATCGATCTGGAGCGCGTCGTCGAACCCTATGTGCGACTGGAAACTTCACCCAATGGCACCGCCGGTGGAATTGGCCTGGGGCTGGCCATTGCCCACGATGCAGCGCGACTGCATGGCGGCGATCTAAATCTGGAGAATCGCACCGAGGGTGGCCTGCGGGCGCGGCTAGTGCTGCCTCGCAAGACCTTCACTGCCGAGTGAATCTGTCAGACTCCTAGGTGGTGGGCGCCGCAGGCGCTGCCTGCATGGATACACACGGGATGGCCAAAGTGCAGACCTCTTACATTACCCTCGTCCGGGCGCAACCTTGTTCACGCCGCCCAGATCGGTCGCCAGCACCGCCTGACGGACTGCTTCGATGGCCTTGGGTCGCGGGAAACTCTTGCGCCAGGCGATGGAGACCAGGCGCGAGGGCGGGGTGTCCTTGAATGGCCGCAGGGTCAGCAGATCGTCATCGACATAGTTCATGCGGGTCGCGGTGCAGGGCAGCACGGTAACACCGACGCCGCTGGCGACCATGTACCGGATCGTTTCCAGCGATGAGCTTTCCAGGGTCTTGGCCAGACCGCCGCTGGCGGTGCGGTTGAGGTACGGACAGGCTTGCAGGACCTGATCGCGGAAGCAGTGGCCGGTACCCAGCAGCAGCATGTTTTCGGCCTCCAGGTCGGCATTGCTGACCGATTTTTTCTTGCGCAGGGGATGCGCGGCCGGCAGGGCGACCAGAAAAGGCTCGTCGTACAAAGGCAACGACAACAGACCGGGCTGGTCGACCGGGGTGGCGATTAGCATGGCGTCAAGCTCGCCCTGGCGTAGCTTTTCAGTCAGCACCTTGGTGTAGTTTTCTTCGAGCAGTAGCGGCATCTGCGGCGCAATCTTGTTCATCTCCGGGATCAGCCAGGGTAACAAGTAGGGCGCGATGGTGTAGATGACGCCGAGCCTGAGCGACCCGATCAGATCGTCCTTGGCCACCGCCGCCATGTCCTTGATGGCGTCAACCAACTCCAGGATGTGTGCGGCCTGCTCGGCCACCCGCTCGCCGGCCGGCGTGACGCCGATCTCGCCACCGCCGCGTTCGAATAGCATAACGCCAAGCTCATCCTCCAGTTTTTTGATGGCGACGGACAGGGTCGGCTGGGCCACGAAACAGGCCTCGGCGGCGCGGCCAAAGTGGCGCTCGCGGGCGACGGCAAGGACGTACTTGAGTTCGGTCAGGGTCATGGCCGCTATTGAATCACGCTCGCCGGTCTCAAGCGAGATCGGCGGCCAGCGAAGCCCGCAGGTCGGCCGGCGCTACAAGATCGACCCGATAGTCTGGATGATCGATGCCGGCGTGGATGGCCGCGCCCGCCTTCACCGCCGCGACCATCGCCGGCGTCAGCTCAAAGCGCATGAAGTGGACCGAGGCGGTCTTGTCCGGGCTGCTCCGGTCGAGGTCTTCATTCGCGATCGGGAACACCTTGTCGTAACCCTGCACCCGCAGCCAGACCGTATCCTCGATGCCGACCAGCCGGGCCAACATGGCCTTGCGCGCTTCGGCATCGGAATATTCCACCATGAACGTGGCCTTCCAGTTGTGGCCGTCGGGGATGAGCGGGTTGTAGACATCCAGCTCGTCCTGTATGCCTTCCGCCTCGAAGATGCGTTCCAGGCGTAGCATCTCCTGCACCTGATACTGCATGGTCAGGGCATCCTCGAAATAGAGGGCAGCGTGTTCGCCCAGGGCCAGGCGACGGTGCTTCTTGTGCGCCATGACCTGGGCGCGGAAATCGGGCCGGACGGCGGCATATTTCTCCAGGGAGTACAGATCGTCGCGGGTCAGTTTGCTCATCGTGATTCCTTCCGTTTTCATCCGTGCGCGATCACTTTGTCGGTGAAGAGGTAGTCGCGCAGTTCCTTGTCGAAGCGGGGATCACGGCGCCGAATCCACTCCAGCACCATGGCCGCGTGTTCCTTCTCCTCGTCGCGGTTATGGGCTAGTATCGCCCGCAGGTCGGGGTCGCCGCAGGCGTCGACGCGCTGGTTATACCAGTCCACCGCCTCCAGCTCTTCCATCAGCGAGACGATGGCGCGGTGCATGTCGCGGGTTTCCGCGCTGAGTTGTTCGACGGCCTCGTGGTAGCCTTCATTTGCCATTTTGTTTCTCCTTTAAATTTGGTTCTCTCCGCCGAGCTCACGCGAGGTCGAAGCGATCAAGGTTCATCACCTTGTTCCAGGCCGCTACAAAATCATGGACAAACTTTTCCTGCGCGTCCGAGCTTGCATAGACCTCAGCCAGCGCCCGCAGCTGAGAGTTCGAGCCGAAGACCAGATCGACGCGGGTGCCGGTCCACTTCTTTGCCCCGGTCTTGCGGTCGGTGCCTTCGAACAGGTCTTCATCCTTCGACAGCGGCTTCCACTCCGTGCCCATATCGAGCAGGTTGACGAAGAAGTCGTTGGTGAGCGTCCCCGGCCGTTGGGTGAAGACGCCATGCCGGGACTGTCCGGCATTCGTACCCAGCGCGCGCATGCCGCCCACCAGCACCGTCATCTCCGGCGCAGTCAACTTCAGCAACTGCGCGCGGTCGAGCAGCAGTTCCTCGGTCGAAACGGAGTACTTGCCCTTCTGGTAGTTGCGGAAGCCGTCGGCGATCGGTTCAAGCACGGCGAAG
>PFGT01000022.1:0-10690 GCA_002782005.1 Hydrogenophilales bacterium CG12_big_fil_rev_8_21_14_0_65_61_21
CAGCGGCTTTTCCGCACGCCGTAACTCAGTTCAGAGACCACCACGCTGGACAGATACACCGCCACGTCGTTTGTCAAGGACTCCAATCTGGATAGGATACACTGCTGATACTCTGGTTGACGTTGAGTCAGCAGATAGATACAGATGTTGGTATCCAGCATGTAACCCATGGTCACCAATCCCGTGCGTCAAAACCTGCCGGTTGGCCACGCTCCATATCGCCGCGCATACGGCCAACGCAAGTCAGAACATGGCGCCAGCGCGAAGCCAGTTTGGGAATCAGAACCAGTGTGTCGCCCTCCCGCCGAATGTAGACCTCATCATCCTGGAAACGGAACTCTTTGGGCAGACGTACCGCCTGACTGTTTCCTTGCTGAAAAACCTTGGCAGTTTTCATGGCACCCATTTTAGTTGGTGTACACGTCTAAGTATACACTTACCACCCCGTGCTTACTATCGCGGTCGAACCCACTCCCGCCATCGCAACCTACGGCCGACACGCCTTACTGCTTCGAGCTGGTTTGCAGGTCGTTGGTGAAATTCCAGACCCGGGTGATGCCCAGGACATCGACGGTCATCCTCATCTCGGCCGAGAACGGCGCGAATGGCGCGGACATCCGGACGATCTTGAGCGCGGCGGCGTCGAGCACCTTGGAACCGGATGAGCGGTCGATCTGGACATCTTCCAAGGCGCCGTCGGCCTTGATGTTGACGGTCAACACGACTTGACCGTAGATGTGGCCGCGCTTGGCCGCCTCGGGATAGTTCAAGTTGCCCACCCGCTCGACCTTGATGCGCCAGTCCTCGACATAGCGGGCATAGCTGTATTCCTGCGCCCTGGCCCCGACAAAGACCCGGCGCGGCCGCTTCTGGTAGGCGTCGTATTCTCGGTCGATGCGGGCCTGAAGGCGGGCCATTTCGACGCTATCGGTAGACAAATCGAGGGGCGAGGGCGACGTGGCGCGGGGGGCGTTATCGGGCTGAACGGCGGGCATGGAATAGGTCGATTGGGCTTGAGCCATGAATTGCTGGACCCGCTCCTCCTGGACCTTGATCCGCTGGCTGAGGCTGGCCGACGAGGCCGGGTTTTCGGCCTCGCTGGTCGGCAGCGGACTCTTGGCCCGCCGGTCCTCATCGACATTACCGCCGCCGTCCAGGTTGGCCTGGGCCAGCAGCTCCGGCTTGATCGGCTTGGCCAGGCTACGGGCATTGACCAACGCTACCTCCAGCGGCTTGTCGTGCTGGAACAGGGCGGGGTTGGCGGCCTTGAAGGTCAGACCGAAGATCAGGATGGTATGGGCGATGAGCGACGCGATCAGCGCGGTATCGAAACGATGATCCATGTCGTTGGCGGTCAACGGCCTATACGGTGCCGTGCCGTCCGCCAGGAAACCGGCCGTCTTCAGGCGGCGGGCAAGGTCGCCAGGTAGCGACATGACAACTCGACATCCAGTAGATCGAAATCGGCCACGGCGACCCGGATGAGCTCGCCGGGATTGATGGCCGGCGCGCCGGTCACTCGGGCGACGAAGGGCAAGCCTTCGAAGCGAACCAGGTTTTCTTTCAACACGGCGGCGTGCAACTCCTGTACCCCTTCCTGGATCAGCCAGCGCAGGCACCAGTAACGTTCCATCTTGCGCTGAAAGTCGTTATAGGCGTCATAGGCCAGCTCAAAATCCCGCAGGGCGGCGAACAGCAACGGGTCACTACCGCTGTAGGGCGGCTTTTCCTCGCGGACCACGGCCAGTATCTGACGCTGGTTAATCATGTCTACATAACGGCGTAGCGGCGAGGTGCTCCAGGCATAACATTCCAGCCCCAGGCCTTCGTGTGGCGCCGGCCTCAGGGTCATGCGTACCTTGCCGATAGTTTGCGCCCGATACAGGCCGGCGACGTTATGATCGGCCAGCAGTTTGCCCCAGCGGCTGTTGGCCAGGATCATCAGCTCGGACACCAGCTTGTCGATCGGATTGCCGCGCTGGCGGGTCGATATCCGTACCTGGTCGTCGACTACCTTGAACAGGTAATCGTTGCGCTGGACCTGATCGGCCTTGCCGCGCGCCGCTTCGAGATGACAGGCGAAACCCCAGAGCCATTCCAGTTCACGCCGGAAGGCGTAGTCCGGAGCGGCGGGATTCTTGATGGTGTCTTCGTTGAACAACGGCTCCAGCGTCTCGTGACGCAGGTTGGCGGCGATGCGGACGGTATCGGCCTGAGTTTCAAGCCCCTGGATGCTGAAATCGGACGCCGCCTCGACATACAGCGACAACGCCGCACAGTCGCGGTTTTCGGCCAGCGTGTACTGGTTGACCAGGGCCTCGGGCAGCATGGTGATCTTGTCGCCGGGCATATAGACCGTCGACAGCCGGGCGGCGGCGATGCGGTCGAGGTCACTACCGGGCGCGATGCCAAGGGCCGGAGCGGCGATGTGGATGCCGACCCGGACACTGCCATCCGGCCGGAAAACCACCGAGAAGGCGTCGTCGATCTCGGTGGTGGCGGCATCGTCTATGCTGAATGCCGGCGCGTCGCCGGCCGGCAATGCGGGCGGCGGCGGCGGCGCGGTCAGCGCGGGGAAGCCCTTGCCCCTAGGAAACCATTCCAGCAAAAAGGCTTGTAGGTGGAATTCCTGGCTGGATGGGATGGCGCCGCATTTATCCAGCAGACGCGCCGGGGAAAGCCCGGTTTCGCCGCAGGCATCGATCAGCGCCTTGTACTCCAGGCTGTTCTTGTCCGGCTTGTGGGCGAGCTCATAGACCTTGGCCCGGAACGGCTCCGGCAGGCCGCCGGACTTCAACTGGTCGGCCCATTCGGCGCGCAGTTCGGCCTCGCGCGCCTTGCGCTCCAGCCCGGCCTTGGCGGCAGCCAGGGCATCGGCCGGCGCGGCCTTGTAGCGACCCTTGCCCTTCTTGTAAAAATAGATCGGCGCGCTGTGCAGGCAGAGCAGGACCGCGCCGGCCTCCGGACCGCTGGGGGTCTTGCCATGGTAATCGGCGGCCAAATCGGCGAAGCCGAACTCGTCGGCGCCGGCCGCTTCCCAGAGGAAATCGGTATCGATCTCGGCGGCCAGCCGCCGTGCCGCTTCCATCGCCTCGCTGGGCGGCGGCGCGGCAAAGCGGATCAATATGTTGGCGGCCTTCACCTTGGTCCGCTTGCCGAACTGGGATTCCATCTGCACCGAGCTGTTGTTGTCGGTCAGGATCGTGCCGGCCTTGATGTCGCCGTCTTCTTCGTAGTAAGCGAACACCGCCTAGAACTCCAGTAGGGTTGGAATGTAATCGGTGAACCGGCTGAAACCGTGGTCGCCGCCTGGCAGCACGATCTGTTTCGCGCCGGCGAAATAGGCGACGGCCTCGCGATAGTCGAGCACCTCGTCGCCGACCTCGACCAGCAGCAGGTAATTTTCCGGCCGACTCAGGCGCTCGACCCGCAGGGCGGCAAGTTCCGCCACATGTTGCTCGGTGAAAATATATTCCTCGCCGTCATGCCAATTCTTTTGCGCCTTGCCGACCTCCGAGGCCAGTTTGGTGTCACAGCCGACGCAGGGGTTGATGAACACCGCCTTTAGGCCGTGTTTCTCGGCCAGCCAGGCGGCGTAATAACCGCCCAGCGAGCTGCCCGCCAGCTTCGCCGTGCCTCGGCTGGCGGCGATCAGCCCCTCCAGCCAGGCGATGGCCTTGACCGGCCGAGGCGGCAGGTCGGGGCAAACGAATGCCTCCGCCAGGCCGCGCGCCGCCATCCATGCGGCTAGTTCGCGCGCCTTGCCGGATTGGGAAGAACTGTTGAAGCCATGGATGTAGATCAGCATACCGCGCGGCGAAGGGTCCAAAAGCCAGTAATTTTAACGTGAAACAACCCTCTATAGGGCGGACCATAGCCGCCACGACGGCGTTGGGTGCAGGCAAATTCAGTTATGAGGACCGGGTGACCAGGCTGGTTGTGCGGCTACGCGCGCCTTCCCATCACTCTGTCGCCTTGTCATGGCTCACCTGCGCCAGCCATAAGGTGATTTCGTCAATGATCCGGGTCGCCGCCCGATCCATGGCATCGGCGGCGCCGGCGGCATCGTAGGCAGCGACCGGCAACTGAGCGACAAAAGACTGCCGCGCCACCAGCTCGCCCCTGGCACGCCGCACCAGTTCGGCCTCAACCAGGAGGAAGGCGGAACCCGGCGGCATCGAGGCGTCGTGATAAAAATCGATTAACCGGGTATTGAGTTGATAGTCGCCGATCACCCCTGAGGCCATGGGCGCGACCGCTGCGAACACGCCGGCGGTCTCCAGCCGCTGACGCAACAACCAGGTCAGCCGCTTGCCCGGCAGTTCGGTCCACTGGGCGAAGGCATAGCGAGACCGGGTGCCCGGTTCGCGGCTGTAGGCCAAGCCAGGTTCCTGATAGAAGGCGGGGGTGTCCATCTCGCGCAGCAATAGCACGCCGGGCTGGCTGCGCGGCAGGTGCAACGCCGGCCCGGGATCGCTCAAAACATAATGGGTGACTGGCTGCGACGGGCCGGGCAGGCTGGCACAGCCGGCCAACAACAGTATCAGGGTGAACAGCGCTATGCGCTTCATTTCTTGATCTCCTCGCCCGGCCCCAAGTGTTTCGGGTTAGGGCCAAACAGCACCCGGGCCGGATCGGTCAGGGCGCGACCGCTGTCCTTCAGCGCATCGCCGGCCTCGCGCAGCGACTGGGCCGTGGACTGGATGTCCTGGCCGGCCAGATCAGTGGTCGGTTTTATCTGACCCGACAGGTTGGTTATCTCGCGGTCCATCCGGTCCAGCGTGGCGCGGGTCGAAGCCAGGGTGGCCGAGGTTTCGCCCGCCACCTTGTTCAATTGCCCGACCGCCTCTTTAAGCGAGGCGCGGGCCTCGACACCCAGGCCACCGATCTGATCTGCGGCCTGATGCACGCCGACCGCCGTGGCCGTAATTTCAGGCAGGGCCTTGTTCAGGTCGCTGGTCGCGCGGCTGAGGTTGCTCAGGGTAGCGGCGATCGCCCGCTGATTGCGGTCAGACAGCAAGGTATTGAAACGGTTGAACGACTCCTGGCTGGACTTGCCCAGTTCTTCCAGTGAATTGGTCACCTTGTCCAAACGCGAAACGCCCTCCGGAATGACCGGATATTTCTCGCCCTCCGGGACCTGAGTTAAGGCCTCGGTGGCCTGGGGCGGATTTTCCAGGTCGATGGCCGCCAGGCCGGTCACCAGATGACGAGAGACGATGGCCTTGACCCCGGCCATCACCGGCGTCCGATCATCGACCTGCAACAGCACACGCACCTTGTGGGCCTCACCGGGCAGGATGGCATAGTCCACGACCTTGCCCACCTTGACCCCTTGCATACGCACGTCGCTGTTGATCTGCAAGCCCTCCAGCGACTGCTCGCGGAAATAGACCAGGTAACGGTCCTGCGCCTTTTGTCCGGTCCGACCAGCCAGCCAGGCAAGGCCGCCAACCAGCAGCGCGATCAGCAGCAGGGTGATGATACCGACCTGTATATACCTTGCTTCAGATTCCATTCGTCGCCCCCTTCGATGATGTCCGGGCGGAAAAGTAGGACTGTATCCATGGCTGATCGACCTTGGCCACCTCAGCCACTGGCCCCTCGGCGATGACCTTGCCGTCATTGAGGACCACCACCCGATCCACCATGCCCCACAGGGTATCGAGATCGTGGCTGGTCAGCAACGCGGTCAGGCCGAGGCTGTCGCACAAGGTACGCAACAGCCGGTCAAATTCCCGGGCGCTGATGGGGTCGAGGCCCGAGGTTGGCTCGTCCAGAAACAGCATCTCCGGTTGCAGCGCCAGGGCGCGGGCCAGCGCCGCGCGTTTCTTCATGCCGCCCGACAGCTCGGCCGGCCGTTTGCCGGCGGCATCCAGCGGCAGACCGGCCAGGCGGATATCGAGGGCGACCACCTGATCGCGTAATCGGGCTGGTAGATCGGTGTGCTCGCGTAGCGGCGCAGCGACATTTTCCGCCACGGTCAGCGACGAGAACAGCGCACCCTCCTGGAACAACATGCCGAACCGTTGTCGCAGCCGGTTAAGGTCTTCCGGCGACAAGCTCCAGAGGTCCTGCCCCAGTAGTTGGATGCGGCCGCTGGTGGGCCGCAGCAGTCCAACGCATTCACGCAGCAAGACCGTCTTGCCAGAGCCGCTGCCACCGATCAAGGCCACCACCTCGCCCTTGTTGACACGAAAGTTCACGCCGTCGTGTAGCCACTGGCCAGCCAGCCGGGTACGAACCCCCTCCAGTTCCAGCACGGCGCTCATGTGGCCTCCGGATGCAGTATCGCGAACAGGGCATTGATGAGGATGACCGCCACCAGGCTGGAGACCACCGTCGAGGTGGTGCGCTCGCCGATGCTGCGCGCGTCGCGACTGACGGCGAAGCCGTTGCGGCAGGCGATCAGGGCGATGGCGGCGGCGAACACCGGGGCCTTGTACAGCCCATAGACCACCATGTCGAGCGGCAACACGTCCTTCAGCCGGTTGACGAAGGTGACCAGGGTGATGTCCAGTTGGCTGGCCGCCACCACCGCAGAACCGGCGATGCCGACCACGTCGCCGAAGAAGGTCAATAGCGGCATGGCGATGACGATGGCGATCAAGCGCGGCAGCACCAGCACCTGCATCGGCGACAGGCCCAGAGTGGTGATGGCATCGATCTCCTCGGTCACCTTCATGGCCCCGATCTGAGCGGTGAAGGCGGCGCCGGAACGACCGGCCATCAGTATGGCCACCAACAGCGGCGACAGCTCGCGGGCCATGGCCATCGACACGCCATCGACAATGAATATGTTGGCGCCGTATTTCTCGATCTGGATCCCCAGCAAATAGGCGAACACCACGCCGATCAGAAAGGTCATCAGGGCCACGATAGGCACGGCGCGCAGGCCGACGGCCTCCAACTGAACGACGGTTTCCCGACCGCGCAGACTGGCTGGTCGCCGCAACACCTGCCACAACGCAGCGCCCACCCGGCCGAGAAAATTCAGCCAGTCGGGCAATACGCCAACCGCCTCGCTCACCCAGCGCCCCAGCCGGGCGAGCCAGCCTGGCGGCGCCGGCACCGCCGCCCCAGGCGCGGTCAGGCGATCGGTAACCAGATCAAGCAACGGCAAACGCTCGGCATCGAAACCAGCCAGATCGACCTGCGACCAGGAGACGCCGGCGGCCTGCAAGCGGCGGTACAGTAGCATGACCCCGGCGCTGTCCAGGCCGGTCAGCGCCGCGCCATCAACAGTCAAGCGGCCTTTCGGCCAGACCGCGCCGGCCAGCGCCTGGTCCATCTCGACCAGATGGGCCAGGCGCCACTCTCCGGCCAGCCGCAGCACCGCGCCCGACTCGGTCGACTCCAGGGTAAACGACTGGCGGTCGGTCATGGTTATCGGGCCAGTCGGGTCAACAGCTTGGCGTGGATGCTGCCGAAGCCGCCGTTACTCATCGTTAGTATCTGGTCGCCGGACCGGGCCTGAGCCGCGACTGCCTCGACCAGCGCATCCAGATCGTCGTACACCGCCGCTCGGTCGGCCAACGGCCGCAGGGCGGCGGCGGCGTCCCAGCCCAGGTCCTTGGCATAGCAGAATACCTTTTGCGCGTCCTGCAAACTGCCGGCCAACTGGTCCTTCAGTATGCCCAGCTTCATGGTGTTGGAACGCGGCTCCAGCACCGCCAGGATGCGCGCCGCGCCGACCCGCGAGCGCAGCCCGGCCAGGGTCGTCGCGATGGCGGTCGGGTGATGGGCAAAGTCGTCGTAGACCGCGATGCCGTTGACCGTGCCGCGCAGTTCCAGTCTCCGCTTGACGTTCTGGAACCGGGACAGCGCGTCGATGGCCGCCTGTGGCGGCACGCCGGCATGTCGGGCGGCGGCGATGGCAGCCAGGGCGTTATGCTGGTTGTGTTCGCCGACCAGCCCCCAGGTCACCCGGCCGGCCGGCTGGTCGTCCAGCGTCACGTCGAAGCTCGCCGCGTCGAGGGCCTTGGCCTTCCAGCCGAAGCCCGGCCCGGCGAAATATTCCACCCCGCTCCAGCAACCCTTGCCCAATACCCGCAATATGTTCTCGTCACCGCCGTTGGCGACCACCAGGCCCTGGCCCGGCACGGTGCGCACCAGGTGATGGAACTGGGTCTCGATGGCGGCGAGGTCGGGAAAGATGTCGGCATGGTCGTATTCCAGGTTGTTCAGGATCGCCGTGCGCGGCCGGTAATGAACGAACTTGGAGCGCTTGTCGAAGAAGGCGGTGTCGTACTCGTCGGCCTCGATGACGAAGAAGGGCGACTCGGTCAGCCGCGCCGAGACCTCGAAGTTCATCGGTACGCCGCCGACCAGATAGCCGGGGTTGAGTTTCGCGTCCTCCAGTATCCAGGCCAGCATGGCCGAGGTAGTGGTCTTGCCGTGGGTGCCCGCCACCGCCAGCACCCATTTGTCCTTCAACACATTCTCATACAGCCACTGCGGACCGGAAATATAAGGCAGACCGCGATCGAGTATCGCCTCCATCAAGGGCTGCTTGCCCCGGCTGACCACGTTGCCGATCACGTACACGTCGGCGCCGCTGTCGGCCTGCTCAGCGCCGAAGCCCTCGATCAGCGCGATGCCCTGGGCTTCAAGCTGCGTGCTCATGGGCGGATAGACCTGGGCGTCGCAGCCGGTGACTTGGTGGCCGGCCTGTTTGGCGATGACCGCGATGCCGCCCATGAAGGTGCCGCAGATGCCGAGGATATGGATGTGCATGGATGCCTAAAAATACCGTTGGTCTGGCCGGATTATCGCTTCTGTTAAAGTTCGCTGCCAGTTTGCCGATATAGGGTTACGGCAACGCGACGGCTGGCGGATGCGCCCGATTTTGCAGCCTGGTCATAAATGCAAGTGGAAATAAAGCGTTAAGATGAAATCCTGGCCCCATCCATGGCCTGGCAGGAGAGTGAAATGAACGCCAAGCGGTTGAAACTAGTGACCAGCGTCCCCCGACCGGCCGACGCGTCCTCGGGTATTGCCCAACAACCCGACCATGGCGCGGTATTCATCGTCGACGACCGGGCCACCGCCCGCAACCTGCTGGTCGGCCTGGCCAAATCACTGAACCCCGGCTTGCGGGTGGATGGTTTCGCCGACCCCCGCGAGGCCCTGGAAGCGGCAAAACGATCGCCGCCCGATCTCATCATCACCGATTTCCGTATGCCGGCCATGGACGGCATCGAATTCACCCGGCAATTGCGGGTCGACAGCCAGTTGGCGGATGTCCCGATCATCGTCATCACCGTCGTCGAGGACCGCAAGGTCCGGCAACAGGCGCTGGAAAGCGGGGCGACCGATTTCCTGACCCGGCCCATCGATCCCCACGAGTTCCAGGCCCGCTGCCGCAATCTATTAGCGCTCAGACGCAGCCAGAAAAGTCTGCAAGAACGAGCCCATTGGCTGGAGACCCAGGTAGCCCAGGCGACCCACGACATTCACATGCGCGAAAGGGAAACCCTCATCAAGCTGGCCAAGGCGGGCGAATACCGCGACGAGCACACCGGCAACCATGTCTACCGTATGGCCCGCTACAGCCGGCTGATCGCCGAGGAGTTCGGCCTATCCGGCCTGGAGTGCGAAGAGATCGAACTGACCGCGCCGATGCACGACCTGGGCAAGATCGGCATCCCGGATCATATCCTGCTGAAAACCGGTCCGCTGACGACCGATGAATGGCGGGTCATGAAACAACACCCGACCATCGGCCACGACATACTCTCAGAGAGTCCATCCCGTTATCTGCGCATGGGTGCCGTGATCGCCCTCAACCATCACGAACGGTTCGACGGCAATGGCTACCCCGGACAGCTCGCTGGCCTGTACATCCCCTTGCCGGCTCGCATCGTCGCGGTGGCCGACGTTTTTGATGCGATCACCTCGGCGCGTCCATACAAGGCCGCCTGGAGCTTTGATGTGGCACTGAACTATATCCATGAGCAAAACGGCAGCCACTTCGACCCGGACTGCGTGCAGGCCTTTCTGCGCCGCATCGACGCGGTGCGCCAGATCATGCATAACTACTCGGACAGCCGCTAGGAGGCGGCGGCGCGATGACCAAACCGATCAACATGGCCCTTAGCCTCTGGCAGTCATTGCTGGGGCGCATCAGACGCCGCCCGGACAGCGAATTCCAGCAAGCGCTGATTCGCGTGGTCATAGGCGCAGGTTTCTATGCCTACTTTGGCAGCGGCCTGTTCCACCATCCCGAGGCGGTCTCGGGCATTATCAATCTGATTGCAGTCATTTTTCTTGGTCTCTCCACCGGGTTATTGCTGGCGACACTGTGGCAACCAGGCGCATCGGCAGCTCGCCGGGTATTCGGCGCACTGTTGGACTTTTCTACCGCCAGCCTGCTATTGCTCATCGGTGGAGAAACATCCGGCCCTCTGGTACTTATCTATTTCTGGGTCACTATAGGTAACGGTTTCAGGTACGGCGTCAACTACCTATATCTATCCACGGTGCTGGCGGCTATCGGCTTCATGAGTGTCCTTGCCTATAACAATTTCTGGTATACCCACCTGCCCTTGGGCATTGGACTGCTATTGGCCATTATTGCCGTGCCGCTTTATGCCGCCACTCTGATGCGCCAACTGCACCATGCCATCAAGCGGGCCGAGCAGGCCAGCCAGGCCAAGTCCTATTTCCTGGCCAACATGAGTCACGAGCT
>PFGT01000022.1:10722-13376 GCA_002782005.1 Hydrogenophilales bacterium CG12_big_fil_rev_8_21_14_0_65_61_21
CAGAGGGAACTAACCCAAATCATCCGCGCATCGGCAGATACCCTGTTGGGCCTGATCGAAAACGTGCTGGACATCTCCCGCATCGAGGCCGGTCGTCTGATACTGACCCAGGAGGATTTCGATTTACATGCGCTAGCGAATGGCATCGTCAAAATGATGGCGCCGGCGGCCCAAAAGAAGGGGCTCACCCTAGCCGCCCATATCGCCCCAGAGACCCCGTTCAGCCTCCATGGCGACGCCAGCCACCTACGTCAGATACTGGTCAATCTGCTGGGCAATGCCATCAAGTTTACCGAACAGGGACGGGTCGATCTGTCTATACGCCCGGCCACCGCAGGCGATAACACGAGACTTTATTTCCAGGTGGCGGATACCGGCATCGGCATACCCGAGGCCGCCAAGGGCCATATCTTCGACAGCTTCAGTCAGGCCGATCCCAGCATCACCCGCCGCTATGGCGGCTCTGGGCTGGGGACCGCCATCGCCAAGCAGATTGCCGAACTGATGGGCGGCCGCGTGGGCTTGCATAGCCAGGTGGGCGTAGGCAGCACCTTCTGGTTCGAGATTCCATTCCAACCAGCCGCCCTCAGCACCGAGCAAAAAATGGGCACCACCAGCGTCAAGGGCCGCGTGGCCTTCATGGCACGGGGCGAGACCGGGCAACGGCTAGAGCAACTGGTCAACGGCTGGGGCCTGGTACCGCAAGCCCTGGACTCGGCTCAGGCCGTCCGTGAAGCGCTGCGAGCGACGGCGGCGGCAGAAGGCACGCTGGCCGCCATCATCCTGGCAGTGGACAGCCTGCCCTCGGCGCCGGCCGACTTCCTCGATAGTCTCGATAGCTCAGGTCGGCACGGCTGGCCGCCACTGATCCTGATCGATGCTGATCCGGTCGGTCGCGATGAAGCGGGTTTGCTACGCGCCGGCTATGCCGCCGTATTGAGCGCGCCGATCAACCCCAGCCTGCTGTTCAACGCCATCCACACGGCGGCAAGCACGATCTGGCCGGAAAACGTGGTGTCCATCGCCGACCGCTTCCAGGATAAGGCCGGTTCGATCCGGCTGCGCATCCTGGTGGCCGACGACAACCCGGTCAACCAGCGCGTAATACGCGGCCTGATGGCCCATGCCGGCCACGAGGTCATCGTCGCCGACAATGGCGAGATAGCGCTCGATATACTGGAAAAGGAGGTTCCGGGCATCCAGCTCGCCATCATCGACATGCAGATGCCAACGCTGTCCGGCACCGACGTCGTGCGCCGCTGGCGTTACCTGGAGACCGGCCATCTGCCCATCGTCATGCTCACCGCCGACGCCCGCGAAGAGAGTCGATTGGCTTGCCGGGAGGCGGGCGCCGATGTCTTCCTGACCAAACCGGTCAATAGCCGCGCGTTGATCGATGCTGTGGCCCGGCTGGCCACGGCGGCCGACCAGGCGGCCGCGCCCAACATCGTGGAGGGCCGCCAAACCGCCGCCCCCGTCCTGGACGAAGGCATCCTCGATGACCTGACCTGCCTGGGTGGCGGGCCACAGTTCGTGGCCGACCTGATCAAGGAATTCACCCAGGACAGCCTAGGCGCCCTGGCGGTTGTCGAGCGAGCCGCGCAAGAGCGCGACTATCCGCTCTTGCGCGACCACCTGCACATGCTCAAGGGCGGCGCCAGCGATGTCGGCGCCAGCCAACTGGCCCAGCTCTGCGTCGAGGCGGAACACCTCCAGCCCTATGAACTGGGAACGCCACTGGCCAGCGAAAAACTGGCGCAGGTTCGGGCCGGCTGGGCCGCCGCCGGCGCCCAGCTAACGGAGTATTTATCCCGCCAGACGAATGCCCTCGGCCGCTGACCCGGCCGTCGCCGTTTCCAGCTTGCCGCCCTGACGCGCGATAAGACGTTCCATCATGCGCAGGTCCTTCGGCTCGATGCGTAGCGCGGCGTCGACCCAGATTTCTGTGACCTGCCGTATCTCCTCGTGAGAAATAGGCTGGATACGTTCCCGCGCCGCCCTCAATGCCAAGGTGCCGTTTCGAGCCCGACCTTCCCGGCGCACGAAATCGTAGACCGCCTGGACACCCTCGCCCGGTTCGGCCAGCACATCCACCACGCCTTGCTCGTATAGTTCCTCGGCGCTGTACAGATTACCGCTCAGGATCATCCTTTCTGCCCTGGCCATGCCGATGCGCCGCCCCAGCAGGGTAAGCGCCCCCATGCCGGGGAACAGGTTGAAGAGTATCTCCGGGAAACCCATCTTGCTGCCGCGCTCGGCAATCAGCACATTTCCCGATAATGCGCATTCAAAACCGCCGCCCAAGGCGTCGCCCTGCACTAAGCTGACGCTCTTCAGGCCGGGCCGGTTTAAATGCACCGCGTTCATGTACAGCGGCTCGATGCAGGCCAGCGCATAGCGATAAAGGCCATCGCGGTCCCGTCTCAGTATATGGTCACGAAACAGATGCAGGTCGCCGCCCAGATTGAATACCCCCGGACTTGACGAAGCGGTAACTTGATAATGCACGTCTGGACGGTTTGGATCATCGATTTGCGCTGCCACTTCCCCGCACCAAGTGAGCAACTCACCCAACAACTCCGGCGTAAAACACGGCCGGGGTTCGGAATGCATATAGCCCCAGGCGATCTGGTAGCGCTCATCGAAATAGGTGT
>PFGT01000022.1:13416-13744 GCA_002782005.1 Hydrogenophilales bacterium CG12_big_fil_rev_8_21_14_0_65_61_21
CTGCTGTGAGGTTGGGACGGCTTGTAAGCGAGACATGGTCTACTCCTTTGTTTGACGATGAGATACAACCGAGAAGCCTAAAAAGCTATCCCGTTCAGACTAGCTTTTGTCATTCCCATGCACAAGCGAGCGCGTTGCAAGAAACGCCATTTTTTTCAAGCAGTTGTGGCGCGCTTAACAAACCCGGCCGGACCGAATGGGATAGACAGGGCCAATTCGTGTGCATCGTCGACCGGCCCCTAGTGTAGTGTTGCACGTTGTTTGGCACCTATGCGAACAAGGAAAGACCAATGCATCGGACGTAGGTCGGGATTCATCCCGACAACCC
>PFGT01000022.1:13760-29083 GCA_002782005.1 Hydrogenophilales bacterium CG12_big_fil_rev_8_21_14_0_65_61_21
CCCGACTAGGGCTTACATATAAGCGTTCCAAAGAATGCAACACTAGACTAGGCCGGCGATGAATTTTACCCAGGCGGCCAGGCGACACTAGCCAAGCGCCCGAGGCATGGCATAATCCGCCACTAACTTTCATCTCCAATAACCATCGAGGAGTCAAGGCGTGGCCACTGCAACCAAGCAATCCGCCGTGAAGCCCAAGACCGCAGCCAAAAAAACGGCTGTCAAACCCACCCCGAAGAAATCGACGGCGAAGCCCATGGCGCTAACCAAGAAGACGGCGCTGAAACCAGCCGCCAAGCCGGCTGCGCGGCCCAAGAAGGCCGTCGCCACGAGCGCGAAAAAGGTCGTGGCCAAGCCAGTGCCGATCAAAAAGGCCGCAGCCAAACCAGCCGCCAAGCCGGTCGCGCGGCCCAAGAAGGCCGTCGCCACGAGCGCGAAAAAGGTCGTGGCCAAGCCAGTGCCGATCAAAAAGGCAACGGCCAAAAAAACCGTAGCGCCAACGATTAAAAACGTCGCCGTGAAAGCGGTAGCAGCCCTGAAGCGGCCGGCATCCAAGCCGGCCGGCAAACCCGTCGTGGCCGTCAAGGTCACCCCTAAACCCATCGCCAAGCCGGCGCTGACCCGGAAAACTGCACATAAACCAATGCCTGTAACAAGCCAAGCCACCAAACCCACCGTCAAAAAACCCGTCAAGCATAAAGCCAACGCCGACATCATCAGTGAGGCGATGCTGCTCAAGATGTCGGACAAGGACTACATGAACGATGCTCAATTGGCCTTTTTCAAACATCGTTTGCAAACCATGAAGGATGAAATGCTCGACAGTGCGCGGGAAACCGGCAAACACCTGAAGGAAAACGAGATATTCGCCGACCCCAACGACCGCGCCACCGTGGAAGAGGAAAACATGCTGGAGCAACGGGTCCGCGACCGCGAACGCAAGTTGCTGAAGAAGATCGACTCCGCCCTGCGCCGCATCGAGGACGGCGAATATGGCTACTGCCTGGAGACCGGCGAGCCTATCGGACTGGCGCGTCTGTTGGCTCGCCCGACCGCAGATCTGTCCATCGAGGCCCAGGAAAAACACGAGCGGCTGGAAAAACTGTACGCCGACTGATTACTCAATTTATTGAGCGACAATCGGCTTACTTCTGGGCGCGCCATGAACCCCTTGCAACGACTGCTGGTCGGGGCGATCCGTCTGTACCAGGTCGCCTTGTCGCCTTACTTCGGCAGTCAGTGCCGTTTCAGCCCCACCTGCTCGGAATATGCCCGGCAGGCCGTGGTCCGATACGGCGCTTTGAAAGGCGGTTGGCTGGCTATCCGGCGCATCGGCCGCTGCCATCCTTATCACCCTGGCGGGCATGACCCAGTGCCATGACATGAGTAAGCGCTTCGACATCCCGGCCCATGACATTCTGCGCAATGCCGGCGAACGGGCCACGCCGGCGCGCGAGGTTGTACTCGACATCTTGCTTGACGCCGCCAGCGCCCTGACCCACCAGGAGATCGAACAAAGCGCCCGGGAACGCGGTCTCAGCGCCGATCGGGTGACGCTTTACCGGGTCCTGGACTGGCTGGTGGCTCGCCGCCTTGCCCACCGCATCGCCGGCGAGGACCGGGTCTGGCGCTTCAATGCCGCCGGTCCCGAGGCGCACGGCCACGCCCACTTCCACTGTACCGAATGCGGCCAGGTCTTTTGCCTAAACGACCTGCAACCGGCGCTCGGCTTCAACCTGCCCAAAGGCTTTCGCTTCGAACGGGCCGAACTCACCATCCAGGGTCTGTGCCCGGACTGCGCAAAACCAGTGCGGCCGGGCAAGAAAAAATAGCCCCGGCAAATAGCCCAATGCAACAAGGTTGCAATCCGGTCGATCGCCCAGTATCATGCAACTCTGTTGCACGGCAACCGCCCTGCCTGTCCCTGGAATCAGCCCCATGACGCTCGTCTATATCCTGCTCGCCACCTTCGCCGGTGGCGTGCTTTCGGTATTCGCCGCAGCTACCCTGTCGCTGACCATCCTGGCCAATCTGGCCCATCGGCTGGTTGCTCTCTCGGTCGGCATCCTGCTGGCGGTTGCCTTCATCGACCTGTTGCCGGAGGCCACCAAGGGCCTTAATGTCAAATCGGTGGGAACCGCCATCGTCGTCGGCATACTGCTGTTCTTCGTCCTGGAGAAGACCGCCTTGTGGCGCCACGATCATGTCCATGAACAGGGCGGCCATAGCCATGAGCAGGGCCATTCACCGACCGGCATGATGATCGTTCTGGGCAGCGCTATGCACAACTTCGTCGATGGCGTGCTGATCGCCGCGAGCTTTATCCAGGACGCCAAACTCGGCCTGGCCACGGCCATCGCCGTCATCGCCCACGAGATTCCGCACGAGATTGGCGACTTCATAGTCCTGCTCGCCGCCGGCCATAGCCGCAAGGAATCGCTTTGGCTGAACGTGCTGGCGGGTTCCGCCGCCGTGCTGGGCGGGGTCATCGGCTGGTCGACCTTGCAGGGCGTCAGTGGCGTCATCCCTTACGTGATGGCCTTGGCGGTAGCCAGCTTCGTCTATATCGCGATGGCCGATCTGATCCCCGAGTTGCAGGAACATCGCCGGCCGCACGATTTTCCGGTACAACTTGGGCTGCTGCTCGCTGGCATTGGCGTGGTCATGCTGGGGATGCGGCTGGAGGGTTGAATTTTAAAAACCCGCTGCTCTCGCGGGTCGTAAATATCTCGGTCTAACCGAGGCTTCGGAGTACACTAGACCCAGTTTTTACAGGTACAGTATTATGGCCATGCTTCCATTCTTTCGTAAGGGCCAGGCCAGCGCCAAACCGGCCATTCCGCACGCTGCCGAACCGACCAAAACCGTCGCTCCCCGGCCCGAGGCCAGGCACAGTGCGGCCCCTGCCATCATAGCCCCGCCGCAGCCGCCCAAACCACCTGCCAACAACGGCATCCAGGTCTATGAGACGGGCCTGCAACTGGCGCCGGAGATCGAGGAAGCGGTCATGCTCTATGCCAACGACCGTGCCGGCGAGGCCTGCGCGGCACTGAATCGCTTCATCCTGGATCACCCGGACAGCAAGGATAGTCTGGCCTGGCATCTGCTGTTCGATCTATATGAGGTTACCGGGCAGCGCCGCCCCTTCGAAGACCTGGCCATGGACTACGCGGTACGCTTCGAAAGCTCGCCGCCCACCTGGCGCCCGATTCGACAATCCGGGGCCGAAAAAAACGCCGCTCGGCACCCGACCTTCGTCTTTGGTCCCAACCTGTCGCCGCAAGACAAGCCGAGGCTGGCGCACTTCCGCCAGGAATGCGAGACCGCCGACACGGTCGCGCTGGATTTCAGCAAAACGTCCGTGCCTGACGATGATGCCTATGCCCTGCTGATGCTGAAAACGCTCTCCGGTCTCGTAGCTACGGACAAGCAAGTACGTCTGCTCGGCGGCGAGGCCTTCGTGGTACGTCTCAACGCCTCACGGGCGGCCGGACGTCTGACCGAGTCCACCTGGCTGCTGTTGCTGCTATTGCTGCAATTGCAAGCCAAGGGCGATGAATTCGACCAGGTCGCCCTGGAATACGCAGTGCACTTCGAAATATCGCCGCCGTCCTACAACCCGCCAAAACAGGTCTCCAACGAGGCTACGGGGGCCAATATCGAACCCGCCCCGGCGGGCGAGCGCTTCCCCATGCGCGGCCTACTGGGCGCCGGTTCGGCGAGCGTATTCGAGAGTCTGCGTGCATTCGCCGCGCCGCTGAAGCGGGTCGAGATCGACCTGAGCCAGGTCACGCGCATCGACTTCGCGGTTGTCGGCCTGCTCATGGACAGCGTTATGTCCCTGGCCCAGGCCGGCAAGCAGATCGCCTTCGAGGGCGGCAACGGCATGGTCAATCTGCTCCTGCAATTGATCGGCGTCGGACAATTCGCGGCGATTCGGCACGAGGTCCGGAAATGACCGAACAATGGCGCGGCACCACCATCCTCAGCGTCCGCTGCGGCGAGCGGGTCGCGCTGGGCGGCGATGGCCAGGTCACGCTCGGCAACATCGTCATCAAGGCCACCGCACGCAAGGTGCGGCGGCTCTATCAGGACCGGATACTGGCCGGTTTCGCCGGCGGCACGGCCGACGCCTTCACCCTGTTTGAGCGCTTCGAGGCCAAGCTGGAAAAGCATCAAGGCAACCTGGTCAGGAGCGCGGTCGAGCTGGCCAAGGACTGGCGCACCGACCGCATCCTGCGTCGCCTGGAGGCGATGCTGATCGTGGCCGATGCCAGCGCCACACTAATCATCACCGGCTCCGGCGATGTACTCGAACCGGAGCAGGGCCTAGGCGCCATTGGCAGCGGCGGCGCCTACGCCCAGGCCGCCGCGCGCGCCCTGCTGGAACACACCGAGCTGGCGCCTGAACAGATCGTCCGCGAAGCGCTTGGCATCGCCAGCGACATCTGCATCTATACCAACCGGAATTTCACCATCGAGACGTTGGAATAAAAGGCGTCACACCCTGCCAATCACGCCTTCACCGGCTTCTTCATCAGCTTGCGTTGCAGCGTTCGCCGGTGCATCTTCAACGCCCGCGCCGTGGCTGAGATATTCCCTTGATGTTCGGTCAGCACCTTCTGGATGTGTTCCCATTCCAGCCGGTCGACCGACATCGGATCATTCGGGGGCAGGATGGCGGCGTCACCCGCCTTACGGCCGAGCGCGGCCAGTATCTCATCGGCGTCAGCCGGCTTGGCCAGGTAATGGGTGGCGCCCAGCTTGATCGCCTCGACTGCCGTGGCGATGCTGGCATAGCCGGTCAACAGCAGGATGCGCATCTCGGGCCGTAGCGCCTTGAGCGGGCTAATCAGGCCCAGACCCGATTCCGCCGCCAGTTTCAGGTCCAGCACGGCGGCATCGGGTGGGTCGACCTCGGCCAGCGCCAGGGCGTCGGCCGGGTCGCTTGCCGCCGTGGCGACATAGCCACGGCGACTCAGCGCCTGGACCAGGGCTGCCGCGAACGAGGCGTCGTCGTCGACCACCAGGATGCGCCACCGGTCAGACTCGGTCATTTCGCCGCCAGACTCGACAAGGGTAGATGGAGCCGCGCCGCCAGCCCGCCGCCCGGGCGTGGCGTCAGGTCGATGCCGCCCCCCAGACGGTCCAGCGCGGCCCGCACCAGCATCAGGCCGACGCCCCAACCCTCCGCCTTGTCGCCCGCCCGGCCCAGGCCCGGTCCACGGTCCAGCACCTGCAAGCCCAGGGTCGCGCCGTTCCAGTCGGCCATTAGAACCAGGTCCGCAGGCGAGGCGTCGGCCGCGTTGTTGAGCAGGGTCGACAACACCGAGACCAGGCTCGGGTCCTCGCGCACCCTCGGCGCCGGCAGGGGGCCGACCAGTTGCAGTCGGCCGCCGACCTGCGGCCGCATCAGCCGCCAGTGGTCATAAATCTCGGTCAGCCATTCATCCAGCGGCCGATTCAGCGTCTCCGCCGCACGGACCGCACCGGCTGCGGCAGCGAGCCGGTCGAGCACCCCCTTCATGCGCTCGGTCTGGCCGGCCATCAAGGTCAGGCTGGGGCCCAATTCATCGTCACCGGCGTAATCCCGCGCCAGCTCCTTGAGCGCCAGCCGCAACGACGACAGCGGCGTGGCCAGGTCGTGGGCGGCGGCCGCCGCCTGCATCCCCAGGGCGAATATCTGTTCATCGCGCAGGGCCTGTTCCCGCGCCCGCGCCAGGTCGGCCTCGCGCTGGCGCAGCGCCTGGGCCAGCCGGGTGACGAAAGCCGCGACCAGGGCGGCGGTCAACAGGAAATTGAGCCACATACCGGCCAGGTGCAGGTTGATCGCGGCCCGATCGGTCACTGCCAGGGTCAGGGGCTGGTAATAACCGGCCAGCAGGGAATAGAGCAGGGCCACCCAGGCGGTCATGAGCCAGGCCAGGACGGCAGGCAGGGTCACCGCGCAGAGGATCAGCGGCACCAGCAACAGGGAAATGAAGGGATTGGCGTAGCCGCCGCTGAAATAGACCAGGGCGGCGATGGCGGCGGCATCGGCCGCCAGTTCGGCCATGATTTCATACGGCTCGCCGCCCCGCCCGGAGCGCAGCCGCCAGGCCGCCAACAGGTTGAGCACGCCATGCAGGCTCAGCACCGCCGCCATGGGCGGCATCGGCAAAGCCACTGCAAAACCATGGGCCAGGCCCAATACCGTCAGCCCTTCGATGGCCAGCAAGGCCCAGCGGGCCATGACCAGACGGGACTGGCTATCGCGGTGCAGCCACTCGATGGGTAGTGGATTATTCATGCTGGGATTTTACCTGCGCCCCATGCCGGCGCGGGGCCTGCGGCAATTTGTCGCACCCGGTGCAAAGCGCGCCGGAGTAGCCTATCAGTTGTTTTTTTACCTCGTCGGGAGTCATACATGTTTGCTGCAAAACCGCTTTTTGCTCTGGGCCTGGCCCTGTTCACCCTGCCCGCGCTGGCCGATACGGTCAAGGTCGACCATGCCTGGGTCCGCGCCACGGCGCCCGGCCAGGATGTCGCCGGGGCCTTCATGGACCTGACTGCTGACGCCGACATGACCCTGACGGCCGCCGAAAGTAAGGCGGCCAAGACGGTGCAACTGCATACCATGTCCATGGACAACGGCATCATGGTGATGCGCCAGGTCAAGGACATCGCCCTGCCCAAGGGCAAGATGGTCAGACTCCAGCCGGGCGGCCTGCACGTCATGCTGATCGGCCTGAATGGCCAGATCAAGCCGGGCGACAAGACCGCCATTACCCTGGTCGTGCGGGCAGCCAACGGCAAGGAGCAGAAGATAGCGGTCGAGGCCGAGGCCCATGCGGCTGGCGGCATGACAATGAAACACTGAACCGCTGTAAACTCGAAAAAAGCCGGTTCTAACCGGCTTTTTTTATCGTCTTGCCGTAAAACCTCAGCTCAGTTCTTTTTCGAGTTGTTCCAACGTGGTGTGGCGGACGTCCTTGCCCTTGACCATGTAGACCACGTATTCGGAGATGTTCTTGGCGTGATCGCCGATCCGCTCGATGGCCTTGACCACGAACATCAGGTCGATGAACATGGAGATGTTGCGCGGGTCTTCCATCATATAGGTGATGAGGTGGCGGACGATGAGGTGGAATTCCTCGTCGACCTCCATGTCCTGCCGGGCCACCGAGGCGGCACTGGACGGGTCGAGACGAGCGAACGAGTCGAGCGAGGTGCGCAGCATCTTGAGCGCAATATCGGACATGTACCTGATTTCGCTGTAGCGGGGAGTCGCAATGCGATCGTTATTCACCGACTTGACCGTAAAGCGCGCAATCTTGACCGCCTCATCGCCGATCCGCTCCAGATCGGTGATCGTCTTGATGATGGTCATAATCATCCGCAAGTCACTGGCGGTAGGCTGGCGGCGGGCGATGATCTGGGTACAGGCCTCGTCGCTTTCGACCTCCAGGGCATTGACCCGGACATCGCTGGCCACCACCTCCTCGGCCAGCGTCGCATTCTGGTCCATCAGCGCTTCGACTGCCTTGTTGACCTGGTCTTCAACCAGACCACCCATCTCCAGCACCCGGGCGCGCACCGCCTCTAGCTCGGTATCAAACTGCTTGTATGTATGTTCCACTGTCATGTCTCCAGGCGGTCTTTAGCGACCATCGATAGCACAGATTATAAGCACAAGGTCGCGCCGTCAGGTTACATCTGGGTTACAAAGGGCGTCATCAACTTATGGCCGTCGATGTCCAGGATCATGACCCAGTCACGGCGGCCAGTCACGCACACCGGCAGGGTCACGTGGGCGCGGAAAATGCCTTGCGGGTCGGGGCGCAGGGTATATAGATTGAAACCCATGTCCATGTCCTTCATGGCGAAGCTGGCCTGTACCGCCTTGGCCTCTGGCGCCTTGACCCAGACTTCGAAGGGCGCCAGTACCTTAAGTTCCCCCTGAATACCGAACGCCACCTCGCGGTCGTCGAGCCGAACGGTGCAGCCGTTCGGCAAATCAGCACAGGTTATCGACAACGGCGCTTGCCCCGGCTGTAGATAGCGATTGGTCACCACCACGCCAGCCATCAGCACGATCACCAGGGTCGGAAACAGCCAATGCGGTAATTTTAACGTTGCCATGCCCCGCTCCTCATTGCGATGCCATGCGCCCCGGCCTGCCGGGCCGCGGCCAAATCCTCGCTGGCCAGGCCGCCCAGGGCATAGACCGGCAGGGGATAGTCTTTAATCAAACGGCTGAAGGTCGCCCAGCCGAGGGGCGCCGCGCCGGGATGGGAAGGAGTGGTCTGGACCGGCCCCAGGACCACGAAGTCGGCGCCGATGGCAACGGCCCGGTCCAGCTCGGCGGCATCGTGACAGGACGCGCCCACCCAGGCCAGGTTGGGCCGACTGACGGTGGCCGCCAGTTGTTTAGCGTTCAGATGCACGCCCGCGCCCAGCCGCGCGGCCAGATCGACATCGCCGTTGATGGTCAGTTGCGCGCCATATTGACGGCACAAGGCCGCCGCCCGCCCCGCCAGGGCAATCAGGTCAGCTCCCGGCAGATGACCTTCGCGCAATTGCACCAAGCGCAAACCATTAGCCAGGGCGGGTTCAAGCCGAGTCAGAAAGGTCTCGACGCCCAGATCGCCGGCCACCGAGATGCCATAAACCAGCGGTAATTCCAGCGCGCGCAGGACCGGCCCGTTGGCGGGCAGTATGGGTTCGACCCCGGGCCGCGCCGCGTGGCTCCAGGCCAGGCCGCCCTGGCCCTCGCGCGGCTGCGGCGTGCCCGTCCAGGCGGTGACCCGGAAGAAACGCAACAGCACCCGCGCGTGTTCGTAGTCGAAGGCCCGGTTGAGCCAGGGATAGGCGGTCCGCACCGCGATGCCCAGCTCCTCGTGCAACTCGCGGTCGAGCGCATGGCGTGCGCTCTCGCCCGGCTCCACCTTGCCGCCGGGAAATTCCCACCAGCCCGCGTAGACCTTGCCTGCGGGCCGACTGGCCATGAGAAAAGCACCGTCGGTCCGCTCGATCACCGCAGCCGCGACTTCGATCCTACTCAACGCTTCAACCCTTGCCGCCCGACCCAGTCAACCGCGAACTGGCGGGCGATGCGGCCCGAGCGACTGCCGCGCGAGGTCGCCCATTGCAGCGCCTCCAGTCGGGCGCTTTCGGCCCAGGCGCCGCCCAGTTCGGCCACCCAGCCCTGGGCAATGGCCAGGTACTGGTCCTGATCGAATGGATAGAACGACAGCCAAAGGCCAAAGCGATCGGATAGAGAGACCTTTTCCTCGGTGCTCTCGCCGGGATGAATCTCGTTGCCGACATAGTCCGTCTCGAGGTTCTCCGCCATATATTCCGGCATCAGGTGGCGGCGATTGGAGGTGGCGCAGATCAGCACGTTGGCCGCCAGGCCGGCCAGTGAACCATCCAGTGCCGCCTTGAGCGGCTTGTAAGCCGCCTCGCCGGCCTCGAACGACAAGTCGTCGGTGAAGACGACGAAACGGTAAGGCTGGCCGGCGATACCGGCGACGATGTCGGGCAGGTGCACCAGGTCGTCCTTGTCCACCTCGATCATGCGCAGGCCGCGTTTGGCCAGCCGAGGCAACAGCGCCTTGATGAGCGAGGACTTGCCGCAGCCGCGACTGCCGGTGAGCAGCACATGGTTGGCCGGCAGCCCGGCGACGAACTGGCGCAGATTGCGTTCGACCGCCTTCTTTTGGGCGTCGATGCCTTGCAGGGCGGCCCAGGGCGGGCAGTTGAGCTGATCGATGGGTTGCAGCCAACCCAGCACCGGGCCGCGCCGCCAACGACAGGCCAGAGTCGTCTTCCAGTCAACGCGCGGCGGCGGCGCTGGCAGCCAGGGTTCCAGCCGGGCCAGCAACTCGTTGGCGCGCGACAGCAGAATGGCCAGCTCGGGGCTGACCTGGTAGGCGATCTCGTCTTCGTCGTCGCCGTTCATGTACGGTATTCCGCGTTGATCTTGACATAGTCGTAGGAGAGGTCGCAGGTCCAGACGGTGGCCACGGTGTCGCCTCGGCCGAGGTGGATACGGACCTCGATCTCCGGCGCGGCCATAACCCGCTGGCCTTCGGCCTCCCGGTAGCCGGGCGAGCGGCCACCGTTTTCCGCGACCAGGACGCCGCCCAACCATAGCTTTACCCGGTCGACATCGAGGTCGGCGACGCCGGCATAGCCTACCGCCGCGAGGATGCGGCCGAGATTGGGGTCGGAGGCGAAGAAGGCGGTCTTGACCAGCGGTGAATGGGCAACCGCATAGGCGATCTGTTTGCATTCGGCCGGATCGCGGCCGCCCTCGACCCGCACGGTGATGAACTTGGTGGCGCCCTCGCCGTCGCGGACGATGGCCTGGGCGAGCTGGATCATCACCTCCGTGACGGCGTCGCGCAGGGCGCCAAAACGCGGATCGCCATCGTTCATGATGGTTGGGGCTTGAGTCACGCCAGTGGCGATCAGTATGCAGGAGTCGTTGGTCGAGGTGTCGCCATCGACGGTGATGCAGTTGAATGACCGGTTAACCGCATATCTCAATATGACGTCCAGCGCCTCGCGCGCCACCGGGGCATCGGTGGCGACGTAACTCAGCATGGTCGCCATGTTCGGGTGGATCATGCCGGAGCCCTTGGCGATGCCGGTAACGGCGAAGTCCTGGCCGTTCAGCGCCACCTTGCGCGAGGTCGCCTTGGCGACAATGTCGGTGGTCATGATCGCTTCCGCCGCCGCCGCCCAGTTGGTCGGCTTGAGGTCGGCAATGGCGGCCGGCAGGGCGGCCATGATCTTGTCGTGCGGCAGCGGCTCCAGGATCACGCCGGTGGAAAAGGGTAGGATTTGCGCCGGCTTGAGACCGAGCCGCCCGGCCAACGCGGCGCAGGTCGCGCGCGCCCGGTCGAGGCCATCCTCGCCGGTGCCGGCATTGGCGTTGCCGGTGTTGACCAGCAAGGCACGGATGCCATCGTCGCTACTCAAATGTGCCTTACACACCATAACCGGCGCGGCACAGAAACGGTTCTGGGTAAACACGCCTACCGCTTCGCTGCCCTGGGCCAGACGCATGACCAGGACGTCCTTGCGGCCGGGTTTCTTGATACCGGCGCAGGCGACGCCCAGTTCGACGCCGGGAACCGAGAGTAGTGAAGCGGGATCGGGAGCGGCGAGATTGACGGGCATAAGCGGTATCCTTGGGTTGTTTCGCGGGGTATTTTAACGCGCCTAAAGTTACTTCACTTCATACACCTGGCCGTCGCCGAACAACAGCGCGGCGCGGATGCGCTTGCCCGGATAAAGCGCCGAGGCGGCCTTTCGGTAGTCGGCCAGTTGATCGAGATAGGGCTCGGCCCGGCGCCCCAGGTCGACCTCGTCGAGGCCACCAGTCTTGTAATCCAGCACCCAGACCTCGTCGTCATATTCCACCAGGCGGTCGATACGCCGAACCTGGCCATCCCCGGATACATATTCCAGTTCGTTACAGGCACGGCCAGACTCGAAAAAGCGCCGTGATTGCGGGCCGTTCAACAGGCTATCCGCCATGGCTCGAACCGTCTGGAACTGCGGCTCATGGAGGTCCAGATCAAGGCGCAGCATCGCCTCGGACCGACCCGTCGTCGCCAGTTCCAGATAGCGATGGACCTGGATGCCAAAGGCAATCTCGGGGCTTGATGGCGAACGGCGGCGACCTATGCCAGCCGTTTGAGTTGTCATTCCCGCGCAGGCGGGAACCCAGCCCTTTAACCGGGCTGCCGCCGGTTCGGGAATAACGCAATCAGCAAACGCCATCTCCGGCAAACCGGTGAACTCGGCCTTCGCCAAACCCGCTTGCAACCGCGCCAGCCAGGTATCGTCCTTCGCACCCTCCAGGCCGCTGACGATCAGCGCCTGTTTCGCCCGGGTCATGGCCACGTAAAGCAGATTCAGGTTTTCTTTCGCGGCCTGATCGCGCTCCTGGTCGAACAAGGGCTGGCGCGCCTGGCCATGCCATTGCGAAGGTCCATACACCGAGAAATGGCTGGGCCGTTCCTCACCCGGCGGCCAATCCAGCAAGGCGCCGTAATGATCCCGGCCGCGCCGTTCCTCATCGGCCTTGATAAGAAACACCACCGGCGCTTCCAGCCCCTTGGCGGCGTGGATGGTGAGTATGCGCAGCGCATCGCCGCTCGCGGCTGGCGGCTCGTCCGGGGCCTCGTCACCGGCATGACGGCGCAAGGCCTGCAACTCGTCCAGGAAGCGGGGCAAACTGGGGAAGCGGCCGCTGCCGAGGGTCAGGCTCTGCTCCAGCAAGCCGCGCAGGTTGGCCTGGACCGAGGGCCGCAGCCGTTCGGGCACGGCCGCCGCATAACGCGCTTCAACCTCGCACTGATGAAAAATCCGGTCCAGCAGGTCATGCGGCGGCAGATGGCCAGCCGCCGCCCGCCAATCGTCCAGCAGGGCCAGGGCGCGCCGGGCGTGATCGGGCGCGCCACCGCTTGCCAGCCAAGCTCGTAAACGCTCGAACCACGACCCATCGCCGGCATCGCGCAGAGCGACCAAGTCGGCATCGGTGAACCCGAACAACGGGCTTTTAAGCGCCTGAGCCAGCTTGAGGTTGTCGTGCGGCATGACCAGAAAACCCAGCAAGGCAAGCAGATCCGCCACTTCCAGGGCATCCAGCAGGCCGCCCCGACGGCTGCCCAGATACGGGATACCGGCGCTCTTGAAGGCCTCTTCGAAGGTCTCTAGCCCGGTCCGGCTGGCGGTAAGTACCAGTATGTCGGCGAACCGCGCCAGCCGGCCGCCAGCCTCGGCGACGGCCAGATGGCCGACTATTTCCAGGATGCGCTGGGCGACACCTTCGGCCTCCGCCGCACGCAAGGCCTGGCGGGTAGGCGGCGCTTCAGTCAACGGATCACGCAGCCCGCCGTCGGCCGCAGCAGGCATGGGTGAGGGCGCGGGTGAAACCATCGTCTCACACCAGCCCGCCAAGTCGGCCCGATGCGCGCTATGCGACTCGAACCCCGGATACGCATCGCCCAACCCACCGAACACCGCGTTCACCCAAACCACAATACGCGGCGCGCAACGTCGGGTCTCATTTTGCCGGTAGAGGCCGGCGGCAAAGTTCCGCGCCAGCCAGTCGCCGGCCATCTCAAAGACGCGCGGTTCGGCGCGGCGAAAGCGGTAAATAGACTGTTTCGGATCGCCAACCATGAACACAGTCGGCCGTTCCGGATCGGCGCCATAGGCCGCGAGCCAGGCGGTAAGGATGCGCCATTGCAATGGATTGGCATCCTGAAACTCATCCAGCAGCAGGTGCTTCCAGCGCGCGTCCAGCTTGGCCAGCAAGGCGGAAGATTCCTCCGGATCGGACAACAAGCGCAGGGTCAGCCACTCGGCATCGGTGAAATCAAGGCCGTCGCGTTGCCGCTTGATGGCCTGGTAGCGGTCGATCAGGTCGGCCCCGGCGATCAGCGCCAGCCGGTTCAGGCGCAAGGCCGACTGCTCCTCCAGCGCGTGTTTCGCCTGGATCAGGCGCTCGGCCAGCACCGCATGAAGTTCGAGAAAACGGGCAGCCCGGCCTGCACCCAGCCGCTTGTCCAGGGTCGGACTGGGTTTGCGCACCAGAGGCTCACCCTTCGCGGTAAGGAATACCGATTCGAGATCGCGCACAGACATTCGCTCACCGTGTTCCAGCAGCCTTGCCAGAACTTCAGCTCGCTCGCCATCCAGCTTCACCCCAACGGCATTGTCCGCCAGCAATGGGCAGAACTCCGCCAGCGCATGGCGAACACCCGGCTCGGCCGACAACGCTGCTACTAAATCGCTATCTTCATCCAGCCCCGCCAGGCACTGGAAATCGGCAATGGCCTCAGCAACCGGGGCAGCCCGGCCCTCGGCCCAGGCCCACCATTCCGCCCGCTTTTCCAGTAACCCGAACAGCAGGGTGCGTACACTCTCCAGTGGCAATTCCACCATCAACTCAGCCAGCGCCGCGGCCTGCTGCGCCTTGTCCGGCGCCCGCAGCGATTCGGTCCAGGTCTGCCAGGCCTCGGTCTTGAGCAGCGCCACCTCCTCGATCAGATTGGCCGGCGCCCGGCGGCTCAGCGGCGCGCGCTCCAACAGATTCAAAAACCAGCCGTGGAAGGTGGTAATCGTCGGCCCAGGCACGCTCTGCAACACCGCCCCGAACAACCCCCTGGCGCGCGGCAAAGACTGACGCGTAGCCAGTTCGTTCAGGCCACGCTGGTGCAAGAACTCCACAACGGCCTGGTCGGATGCCGTCGCCAAAAACTCCAGCCACTCGAATAGCCGCGAGCGCATCTCCTCGGCCGCCTTGCGGGTAAAGGTAATGGCCAGTAACTCGGAAGGCGGCGCCCCGGCCAACAACAGCCTCACCATCCGGGAAACCAGCAACCAGGTCTTGCCGCTGCCGGCGCAGGCCTTAACGACGGCGCTGCGGGTAGGAGAAATGGCGGTCAGCACTTCGGCAAGGCCCTCTGGGAGACGATCATAGTTGGCATGATAATCCCAGATAATCGCCGCCCCTGGCTTTGTGCGGCCGCCCATCGCGGGCAAGCCCGCTCCCGCCGAGCTGCCGAAAGGGTCAGGAAGCCAGGGTAGCGACGCCCAGACGAGCGACAACGGTTTGAAGTGGGAGAAGATTAGCAGCGTCAAACCTGCGGCGGGCATCGATGCCATTTACTCATTGCGCATCACACAGGCACGCCGCGCGACAGCCTATCGCGATGCTGAGTTCATCCGTCTACTGACCATCGCCCAAGACCACGACAGCACCTATGGCAAAAAATAATTTCGAATAGCGTGTCTATCCCCCATGCCCTCGGGTTAGGTATTTTTCACTTCTTGCGATAAGTGTTTGTTGTTCACAGAGGGTAAATGTCCCCTCTTGCCCCAAACAGATGTTGCATGTAACTTAATCAAGGGGGGCGGAGTGCCGCCACCAATCGCACCTGGCCGCTCAGTTTGACATGGCCGACACGGACAGGTTGCGCTTCATGGATGAAGCGTTGGCGGATGTCGATGGCTGGACGGAATGATGCGGGGCGACTTTGTGACCATCGCCATACAGGGCCATTTTGGGCAAACCAAGACCGGCGTTGGTTATTCAAGCTGACCTGTTCGACGAGCACGCAACGGTCACTGTCTTGCTGGTTTCCAGCTCGCTGGTTAATGCGCCGTTGTTTCGCATCACCGTCCAGCCAAGTGGGGGAAACGGTTTGCAGAAGCCGTCGCAGGTCATGGTGGACAAGGCAATGACCGTGAAGCGAGACCAGCCAGGGCAAGCGTTTGGACGCATTGATGCGGATGCAATGGTTGAGGTTGAGCGCTGT
>PFGT01000065.1 GCA_002782005.1 Hydrogenophilales bacterium CG12_big_fil_rev_8_21_14_0_65_61_21
GAAGAGGGTCTGCGTTTCGCTATCCGCGAAGGCGGCCGTACCGTCGGTGCCGGCGTCGTCGCCAAGGTCATCGAGTAAGGAAAACGTCGTCAAAGTGCAAGCAAAACCAAGGCGCCCCGTTGTGGGGCGCCTTGGTGTCTCTGCCGCAGGGGTATAGCTCAATTGGCAGAGCGTCGGTCTCCAAAACCGAAGGTTGGGGGTTCGATGCCCTCTGCCCCTGCCATGTTTTTTAAAGACAAAAAAGATTGATATGGCCGAAAAAATCAAGCTCCTAGCGGTTTTCCTGATAATGGCGCTCGGGGTTGCTGGGTTTTACTTGTTATCCGGAAGTCCTGCCGTGGTGCGGGTGCTGTCGGTACTGGCGGGCGTCGGTTTGGCGGCTGTAGCGGCTTATTTTACGGAGTCAGGAAGGGCCTTTTATGGTTTTAGCCAGGAATCCATGGCTGAGGCCCGCAAGGTAGTCTGGCCGACCCGCAAGGAAACCTTGCAGATGACCGGGGTCGTAATCCTGTTTGTAGTGGTCATGGCTATTTTCCTATGGGGTGTGGATAGCATCCTGTTCTGGTTGGTTAAACTCGTCATGGGCGGGAGTGAGTAATGGCGATGCAGTGGTACGTGGTGCATGCCTATTCCGGTTTTGAAAAGAGCGTAATGCGCGCCTTGAAGGAGCGGATCGAGCGGGCTGGGATGCAAGACCAGTTCGGCGAGATTCTGGTGCCAGTGGAAGAAGTAGTCGAGATGAAGGGCGGTCAGAAACGGACGTCCGAACGTAAATTCTTTCCCGGTTATGTTTTGGCGCAGATGGAAATGAATGATGCTACCTGGCATTTGGTCAAAAGCACGGCCAAGGTCACTGGATTCGTAGGCGGTACGGCCAACAAGCCGGCGCCCATTTCCGAGCGCGAGGTGCAGGCGATCCTGCAGCAGATACAGGATGGCGTGGAAAAGCCCCGGCCCAAATTTACCTTTGAAGTGGGTCAGATGGTACGGGTTACCGATGGTCCGTTCATCGACTTCAACGGTTCAGTTGACGATGTCAATTACGAAAAGAGCAAGGTGCGGGTATCAGTCACCATTTTTGGCCGACCGACCCCCGTGGAACTGGATTTCTCCCAGGTGGAGAAGGCTTAAGAGCGGTGACAGAGTGACGCGTCACTAGTTTTATTGGGGAGAGACGGCCAGTCTCGTCGGTACCCGTTATTTAGGAGCTGTAAATGGCAAAGAAGATCATTGGCTATATCAAGTTGCAAGTGCCGGCCGGCAAGGCCAATCCGTCGCCGCCTATCGGCCCCGCATTGGGCCAGCGTGGCCTGAACATTATGGAATTTTGCAAGGCCTTCAACGCCAAGACGCAGAATCTGGAACCGGGTCTGCCCATTCCTGTGGTCATCACTGCCTTCGCGGACAAGAGCTTCACCTTCATCATGAAGACCCCGCCGGCGACGATTCTGATCAAGAAGGCCACAGGCATTCAGAAGGGTAGCGCCAAACCGCATACCGATAAGGTGGGCACGATCACCCGCGCCCAGATGGAAGAAATCGCCAAGACCAAGATGCCCGACCTCACCGCCGCCGATATGGATGCCGCAGTACGGACCATCGCTGGCAGCGCCCGCAGCATGGGCCTCAACGTGGAAGGAGTGTGACATGGCCAAGGTTTCCAAACGTATGCAGGCCATGAAGGCCAAGGTCGATCGCAACAAGGCCTATGCCATCGACGAGGCCCTGGGCCTGGTCAAAGAAGCGGCGACCGCCAAATTTGACGAGTCGATCGATCTGGCCGTGAACCTGGGCGTCGATTCCCGTAAATCCGACCAGGTTGTGCGCGGTTCAGTGGTGTTGCCGCGCGGTACCGGCAAGACCGTTCGGGTGGCTGTATTTGCCCAGGGCGCGAATGCCGAGGCGGCCAAAGCAGCGGGCGCCGACATCGTCGGTTTCGAAGACCTGGCAGCCGAGATCAAGGGCGGCAAAATGGACTTCGACGTGGTCATCGCCACCCCCGATGCCATGCGCGTAGTCGGTCAATTGGGCCAGATTCTCGGCCCGCGCGGCCTGATGCCGAACCCCAAGGTTGGTACCGTGACGCCGAATGTGACCGAGGCGGTGAAGAATGCCAAGGCCGGCCAGGTTCAGTACCGTACCGACAAGGCCGGTATCGTCCATGCCACCCTCGGTCGAGCCTCTTTCGAGGCCGCTGCGCTAAAGGAAAACCTGGTCACGATCATCGATGCCCTGAACAAGGCGCGCCCGGCTAATGCCAAGGGCGTGTACCTGAAGAAGATTGCGGTATCCAGCACCATGGGTATTGGCGTGCGCGTGGACCAGGCCAGCCTGGCTCAGTAATAGGAATTTGGGTGCCTGCCAGCCTCTGGCTTGGCTTGGCAGGCTTGTCCAAGACCGTAGGGATGTGTGGGTGAGGAGTAAGGGGAGATGGGTAAGAGCCCCGAACCGATGCCTCGCCTGGACATTTAATCTAGCGGTGGTGGTGTGTGTGATGGAGTGGTTTTGCTCCTCACTTCTCACTGCTTCCTTCCCTACGCAGACGGTGTTGCCCGAAACAGGAATGTAACTCCTGAATCAGGTCGCCGTAGGGTGGCGCGGCTTAAGTCGCGCCGTTTGTTGGCTTGATACTTGATAGGAGGAAAGACCCATGGGTCTCAATCTTGATGACAAGAAAGCTGTCGTTGCCGAGGTGTCGGCGCAGCTCGCTGACGCCCAGACCGTGGTTATGGCCGAATATAGCGGGGTTAAGGTCGCCGACCTCACCGTGCTGCGTGCCAAGGCCCGCCAGTCTGGCGTTTATCTGCGGGTGCTGAAGAACACCCTGGTGCGCCGGGCCGTCGCCGATACCGAGTTCGCGCCCCTGGCCGAGCAAATGACCGGCCACCTGATCTATGGCATGTCCGCTGATCCGGTCGCCGCAGCCAAGGTGTTGCACGACTTTGCCAAAGGCAACGACAAGCTGGTGCTGAAGGTGGGTTTTTACGGCGGCAAGGTTCTGGACAAGACGGGCGTACAAGCCCTGGCATCCATCCCTGGCCGCGAGGAACTGCTTTCGAGACTGCTCGGCATCATGCAAGCGCCGGTAACCGGCTTTGCCTGCGCCCTGGCCGCTCTGGCTAAGCAGCGTGAAGCAGCGGCTGCCTGATAACGTATTTAACAAACATCACGATTTAGGAGTGCATGAAAATGGCTGTTAGCAAGGAAGACATCCTGGAAGCTGTCGGCGCCATGAGCGTCATGGATCTGAACGATCTGGTCAAGGCATTTGAAGAGAAATTCGGCGTTTCCGCCGCTTCCATGGCGGTTGCCGCCCCTGGCGCTGGCGGCGCTGCTGCGGCGGTCGAGGAAAAGACCGAGTTCGACGTGATCCTGACTGGCGCTGGCGCCAGCAAGGTCAACGTCATCAAGGTGGTGCGCGCCATCACTGGCTTGGGCTTGAAGGAGGCCAAGGACCTGGTCGACGGCGCACCCAAGGCGGTCAAGGAAGGTTGTGCCAAGGCCGAGGCCGATGACATCATGAAGCAGCTTACCGAAGCTGGCGCTACCGTCGAGATCAAATAATCGCGACGTGCCGAGGCGTTATGCCTTTGGTTCGGCTGGCGACCTTCGGGTCGCCGGCCTTTACCTATTTCAGGCTTCATAAATCAGGCCCTTACCGGCTTGATTCCTGAATCCTGAGTCCTGTCCCTGACATGGAGCCGACATGAGTTATACATTCGCCGAGAAAAAGCGTATCCGCAAAAGCTTCGCCAAGCGCGAAAGCGTTTTACCGGTGCCTTACCTGCTGACTACGCAGATACAGTCCTATTTCGAATTTCTGCAGGAAGAAAAACTTCCTGCAGATCGTAAGGCTGCTGGTTTGCAGGCTGCTTTTGCCTCCATCTTTCCGATTGTTAGCCACAGCGGCAACGCCCGGCTGGATTTTGTCAGCTATGCCCTGGGCAAGCCGGTGTTCGATATCGTCGAGTGTCAGCAGCGAGGTTTAACCTTTGCCGCCAGCCTGCGCGCCCAGGTGCGCCTGGTCATCCTGGATCGGGAGAGCGTCAAAGAAAAGATCAAGGAGGTGAAGGAGCAGGAGGTTTACATGGGCGAAATTCCGCTCATGACACCCAATGGTTCGTTCATCATCAATGGCACCGAGCGGGTCATTGTCTCGCAATTGCACCGCTCGCCCGGTGTTTTCTTCGAACATGACCGTGGCAAGACCCATTCCTCCGGCAAGCTGCTGTTTTCCGCGCGGATCATTCCCTACCGCGGTTCCTGGCTCGACTTCGAATTCGATCACAAGGACTTTGTCTACTTCCGTATCGATCGCCGACGCAAGATGCCAGTCACTATTCTGCTCAAGGCGTTGGATTACAACCCCGAGCAGATATTGGCCGAGTTCTATGAGTTCGAGACCTTCCATATCGGCAAAAAGGGCATTGAGTTCGAACTCAAGCCCGAGCGCCTGAAGGGCGAGACGGCCCGTTTCGACATCGTTGGCAAGGACGGCAAGGTCATCGTTGGCAAGGATAAGCGCATCACCGTCAAGCACATCCGCGACCTTGAGGCGGCGGGGATCAAAAAGCTGACGGTGGAAAACGACTATGTGCTTGGCCGCACTATCGCCCGGAGTATCGTCGACAAGGAAACCGGCGAGATCATCGCTCGCGCCAATGATGAGATCACCGAAGCCCTGTTGGATAAATTGATCGAAGCCAAGGTGGCTAAGTTCGAGACCCTGTTTACCAACGATATCGACCATGGCCCCTGGATTTCACAGACACTGCGGACCGACGAGACGGTCGACCAGTGGACCGCGCGGGTGGCCATCTACCGCATGATGCGCCCCGGTGAACCGCCCACCGAAGACGCCGTGGAGGCCTTGTTCAAACGACTGTTCTATTCTGGCGTCACCTATGACCTGTCCAGGGTCGGCCGGATGAAGTTTAATCGCCGGGTTGGTCGCGAAGACCTGACAGGCCCTGGCACCTTGTCCACGGAAGACATTGTCGCGGTCATCAAGATACTGGTCGAACTGCGAAACGGTCGCGGGGAGGTCGATGACATCGATCACCTGGGCAACCGTCGGGTACGTTCGGTCGGCGAACTGGCCGAGAATCAGTTCCGTGCCGGTCTGGTACGGGTCGAACGCGCCGTCAAAGAGCGCCTGAACCAGGCCGAATCGGACAACCTGATGCCGCACGACCTGATCAACGCCAAGCCGATCTCGGCAGCGATCAAGGAGTTTTTCGGGTCAAGTCAATTGTCTCAGTTCATGGACCAGACCAATCCGCTGTCCGAGATCACCCATAAGCGCCGCATCTCCGCCCTCGGCCCCGGCGGTTTGACCCGCGAGCGCGCCGGCTTCGAGGTGCGCGACGTGCATCCGACCCACTACGGCCGGGTCTGCCCGATTGAGACCCCGGAAGGTCCGAACATCGGCCTGATCAACTCGCTGGCCTTGTTTGCCCGCACCAATGAATACGGTTTCATCGAAACGCCCTATCGCAAGGTTGTGGATGGCAAGGTCGGCAACGAGATCGACTACCTCTCCGCCATCGAGGAGGGCCAGTATGTGATCGCCCAGGCCAACGCCACCTTGAATAGCAAGGGTCAGTTCAGCGACGAACTGGTGTCCTGTCGGCACAAGAACGAATTCGCCTTGTCCACGCCGGATCGTATCCAGTACATGGACATTGCGCCCTCGCAGATCGTCTCCGTGGCGGCCTCGTTGATCCCGTTCCTGGAGCATGACGACGCTAACCGCGCGTTGATGGGCTCGAACATGCAGCGCCAGGCGGTGCCCTGCCTGCGCCCGGATAAGCCGCTGGTTGGCACCGGCGTCGAGCGCACCGCAGCGGTCGACTCCGGTACGGTGGTCAAGGCACTACGCGGCGGGGTAGTCGATTACGTCGATGCCAGCCGGGTCGTGGTGCGGGTAAGCGATGAAGAAACCGCATCCGGCGAGGTCGGTGTGGACATCTACAGCCTGACCAAATACATGCGTTCGAACCAGAACACCAACATCAACCAGCGTCCCCTGGTGAAGCCTGGCGACCAGATCGCCCGTGGCGACGTGGTCGCCGACGGCGCCTCCACCGACAAGGGTGAGCTGGCCTTGGGTCAGAACATGCTGGTGGCCTTCATGCCCTGGAACGGCTACAACTTCGAGGATTCCATCCTGATCTCCGAACGGGTGGTGGCGGAAGATCGCTATACCTCCATTCACATCGAAGAGCTGAACATTGTCGCCCGCGACACCAAACTGGGCCCCGAAGAGATTACCCGCGACATCTCAAATCTCAGTCCGCAGCAATTGGGCCGGTTGGATGAGGCGGGCATCATACATATTGGCGCCGAGGTCGAGGCGGGTGATGTACTGGTTGGCAAGGTCACGCCCAAGGGCGAGACCCAGCTCACTCCGGAAGAGAAGTTGCTACGCGCTATATTCGGCGAGAAGGCGTCGGACGTGAAGGACACCAGTTTGCGCGTGCCTACCGGAATGAATGGCACGGTCATCGATGTTCATGTCTTTACCCGTGAGGGCATCGAGCGCGATAGCCGCGCCAACCAGATCATCGATGACATGTTGAAGAAGTATCAGAAGGATTTGGCCGACCAGATGCGCATCGTCGAGCTCGATGCCTTCGAGCGGATGAAACGGATGTTGATCGGCAAGACCGCCAAGGGCGGGCCCAAGAAACTGGCCAAGGGCGCCGAGATTACTGAAGCCTATCTGAACGAGATGAACCCGCATGACTGGTTCGACATCCGCGTCGCCGACGAGGACGTCAGCCGCCAGTTGGAGGGTGTCAAGGATGCCTTGGACCGGCAGCGGGACGAGTTCGACCGGATGAAGGAAATCAAGAAGAAGAAGCTGACCTCCGGCGACGAATTAGCGCCCGGCGTAATCAAGATGGTCAAGGTTTATCTGGCGGTCAAGCGTCGCCTGCAACCGGGCGACAAGATGGCCGGCCGTCACGGCAACAAGGGCGTGGTGTCGAAGATCGTTCCGGTCGAGGATATGCCCTTCATGGCCGATGGCACTCCGGTTGATATCGTGCTGAACCCCCTGGGCGTGCCATCTCGGATGAACGTCGGCCAGATTCTGGAGGTACACCTGGGCTGGGCCGCCAAGGGCCTAGGCCAGCGTATCGGTAAGATGCTCGACCAGCAGGTCAAGGCGGCCGAGGTGCGCAAGTTCCTGGACAAGGTATATAACTCGTCTGGCAAGAAAGAAAACATTAAGAGTTTTAGCGATACCGAGGTCATGGAGTTGGCCGGCAACCTGCGCGCTGGTGTGCCATTCGCCACCCCAGTATTCGACGGCGCCAACGAAGACGAGATCGGCGCCATGCTCGATCTGGCCTATCCGGATGAGGATCCGCTCACTGCCAAGCTGGGCTTCACGCCTGGCAAGACCCAGGTTCAACTATATGACGGCCGCAGCGGCGAGCCATTTGATCGGTCGGTGACGGTGGGCTACATGCACATCCTGAAGTTGCACCATTTGGTCGACGACAAGATGCATGCCCGTTCCACCGGCCCGTACTCGCTGGTCACCCAGCAGCCGCTGGGCGGCAAGGCCCAGTTCGGCGGCCAGCGTTTCGGCGAGATGGAGGTGTGGGCCCTGGAGGCCTATGGCGCCGCCTACACGCTACAGGAAATGCTTACCGTCAAATCCGACGATGTCACCGGTCGTACCAAGGTCTACGAGAGCATCGTCAAGGGTGAGCACAAGATCGACGCGGGTATGCCGGAATCCTTCAATGTGTTGGTGAAGGAAATCCGTTCATTGGCCATCGACATCGATCTTGAGCGTTATTGAAGCTGGTAGCTGGTGGCCGGTAGCCAGTAGCAGTCTGGCTGTCGGCGTAGCCGGCGAAATTATTTTTGCTACAAGCTACAGGCTACGAGCTACAAGCTCTCTGGAGACGTAAATGAAAGCTCTACTCGATCTATTCAAGCAAGTTACTCAGGAAGAAGAGTTCGACGCCATCAAAATCGGCCTCGCCTCGCCCGAGAAGATTCGTTCCTGGTCCTACGGCGAAGTCAAGAAGCCGGAGACCATCAACTACCGTACCTTCAAGCCGGAGCGCGATGGTCTGTTCTGCGCCAAGATTTTTGGCCCGATCAAGGACTATGAGTGCCTGTGCGGCAAATATAAGCGACTCAAGCACCGCGGTGTAATCTGTGAAAAGTGCGGCGTCGAAGTGACCTTGTCCAAGGTGCGTCGCGAACGCATGGGCCATATCGAATTGGCCTCGCCGGTGGCTCACATCTGGTTCCTCAAGTCCTTGCCCAGCCGTCTAGGTATGGTCTTGGACATGACCCTGCGCGACATTGAGCGGGTACTCTACTTCGAGGCTTATGTGGTGACCGAGCCGGGTATGACGCCGCTCAACCGTTGCCAGATCATGACCGAGGACGACTACCTCGCCAAGCTGGAAGAATATGGCGACGAGTTCAAGGCCGGCATGGGCGCTGAGGGCGTTCGTGACCTGCTCAAGAATATGAATTTGAGCGCCGAGGTCGAGAAGCTGCGCGGCGATTATGAAAAAACCAGTTCCGACACCAAGATCAAGAAGATCGCCAAGCGACTCAAGGTGCTGGAGGCGTTCCAAAAGTCCGGCATCCACCCCGATTGGATGATCCTGGAGGTGCTGCCGGTGTTGCCGCCCGAGCTGCGGCCACTGGTGCCGCTGGACGGCGGTCGGTTCGCGACCTCCGACTTGAACGACCTTTACCGCCGGGTCATCAACCGTAACAACCGGCTGAAGCGCCTGTTGGATCTGAAGGCGCCGGAGATCATTGTTCGTAACGAGAAGCGCATGTTGCAGGAATCGGTCGATTCGCTGCTCGACAACGGTAGGCGTGGCAAGGCTATGACCGGCGCCAACAAACGGCCACTGAAGTCGCTGGCTGACATGATCAAGGGCAAGGGTGGCCGCTTCCGGCAAAACCTGTTGGGCAAGCGGGTCGACTATTCCGGCCGTTCGGTCATTGTCGTCGGACCCTACCTCAAGCTGCACCAGTGCGGCCTGCCCAAGCTGATGGCCCTGGAGTTATTCAAGCCATTTATCTTCAACCGCCTGGAGACCATGGGTCTGGCCACCACTATCAAGGCCGCCAAACGTATGGTCGAGGCTCAGGACCCCGTGGTTTGGGACATTCTGGAAGATGTGATTCGTGAACATCCGGTCATGCTCAACCGCGCGCCAACCCTGCACCGTCTCGGCATCCAGGCCTTCGAGCCAATACTGATCGAGGGCAAGGCGATACAGTTACACCCATTGGTCTGTACCGCCTTCAACGCCGACTTCGACGGCGACCAGATGGCCGTCCATGTGCCGCTGTCGCTGGAAGCGCAGATGGAGGCCAGGACCCTGATGATGGCCTCCAACAACGTGCTGTCGCCCGCCAACGGCGAGCCCATCATCGTGCCGTCGCAGGACATTGTGTTGGGCCTTTATTACATGACTCGCGAACGCATCAACGCCAAGGGCGAGGGCATGATGTTCGCCGATACCGATGAAGTCCGTCGCGCCTGGCAATCCGACTTGCTGGACTTGAATGCCAAGGTGACCGTGCGTCTGTGTGAGCGTTCACGTGACGAAAATGGTCAGGTCGTGTCGCGGACCGGCCGTTATGAGACCGTCGCGGGTCGCGCCTTGCTATCCGAGATATTGCCGCCTGGCCTGCCCTTCAGTCACATTGACAAGGTACTTAAGAAGAAGGAAATCTCTCGGCTGATTAACTCCTCCTTCCGTATGTGCGGTCTGAAGGACACCGTGATCTTCGCCGACAAGCTGATGTATACCGGCTTCTCCATGGCGGCCAAGGGCGGCATTTCCATCTGTATGCAGGATATGCTGACCCCGCCCCAGAAGCACGACATCCTGACGGCGGCCGAGCATGAGGTGAAGGAAATCGAATCCCAGTACACCTCGGGTTTGGTCACCCAGGGCGAGCGCTACAACAAGGTGGTGGATATCTGGGGTCAGGCCGGCGACAAGGTGGCCAAAGCGATGATGGACCAGCTTTCCCATGAAACCGTGATTGATAGCAAGGGCAAAGAGGTCAAGCAGGAATCCTTCAACTCAATCTATATGATGGCTGATTCCGGCGCCCGCGGTTCGGCTGCCCAGATTCGTCAGTTGGCCGGTATGCGGGGCCTGATGGCGAAGCCGGACGGCTCGATCATCGAAACGCCGATCACGGCGAACTTCCGCGAAGGTCTGAACGTGTTGCAGTACTTCATCTCGACCCACGGCGCCCGTAAGGGCCTAGCCGACACGGCGCTGAAGACCGCCAACTCGGGCTACCTGACCCGCCGTCTGGTGGACGTGACCCAGGATTTGGTCATCACCGAGGCCGATTGTGGCACCGCCGAAGGCATGGTCATGAAGGCACTGGTCGAGGGCGGCGATGTCATCGAGGCCTTGCGTGATCGCATACTGGGTCGGGTCGCGGCGGTGGACATCGTCAATCCCGACACTGGTGAAACGGCGATCGAAGCCGGTACACTTCTGGACGAAGACAAGATCGATTTGATCGATGCCTTAGGCGTCGATGAAGTCAAGGTTCGCACCCCGCTGACCTGCGCTACTCGTTGGGGTTTGTGCGCCAAGTGCTACGGCCGCGACCTCGGTCGTGGCTATCTGGTCAACGCCGGCGAGGCGATCGGTGTGATCGCTGCCCAGTCGATCGGCGAGCCGGGCACCCAGTTGACCATGCGGACCTTCCACATCGGTGGCGCTGCATCCCGCGCGGCTGCGGCCAGCCAAGTCGAGGGCAAGTCGGCCGGTACCGTGCGCTTCGCCGCCGCCATGCGTTATGTCACCAACGTCAAGGGCGAGCAGGTAGTCATCTCCCGTACCGGCGAGGTCATCATCGTCGACGATAGCAACCGCGAACGTGAACGCCATAAGGTGCCCTACGGCGCCACCCTGGCGGTCAAGGACGGCGACCAGATCAAAGCTGGTATCGCACTAGCCAATTGGGATCCGCATACCCGGCCGATCATTACCGAATACGCTGGCCGCGCCAAGTTCGAGAACGTCGAAGATGGCGTCACCGTCGCCAAGCAGATCGACGATGTAACCGGTCTGTCGACCCTCATCGTCATCGACGGCAAGCGGCGCGGTTCCAGTCAGGTCAAGGGCGTCCGTCCGCAGATTCGCTTCATCGGCGCCGACGGCCAGGAAGTCAAGGCTGCCGGCACAGATCATGCGGTGAACATCACCTTCCAGGTGGGTACGCTGATTACCGTCAAGGATGGTCAGGAGGTGAACGTAGGCGATGTGATCGCGCGTATCCCGCAGGAAACGTCGAAGACCCGCGACATTACCGGCGGCCTGCCGCGCGTGGTGGAACTGTTTGAAGCCCGCTCGCCCAAGGATGCCGGTGTGTTGGCCGAGTTGACCGGCACCATCACCTTCGGCAAGGAGACCAAGGGCAAGCAGCGCCTGATTATCACCGATCTGGACGGCATCGCTCACGAGTACCTGATCTCCAAGGATAAGCACGTCACCGTTCATGACGGTCAACTGGTCCAGAAGGGCGAGATGATCGTCGATGGCCCGGTCGATCCGCACGACATCCTGCATTTGCAGGGGATCGAGGCGTTGGCCCGCTACATCATCAACGAAGTGCAGGACGTTTACCGTCTGCAAGGCGTAAAGATCAACGACAAGCACATCGAGGTTATCGTTCGTCAGATGCTGCGGCGGGTCAACGTGGTCAATGCCGGCGATACCGGCTTCATCCCTGGCGAGCAGGTGGAACGTTCGGAACTGTTCCAGGAAAATGACCGCATGGCGGCCGAGGGCAAAGAACCGGCAATCTACGACGACATCCTGCTGGGCATAACCAAGGCATCGTTGTCTACCGATTCGTTCATATCGGCGGCCTCCTTCCAGGAGACGACTCGTGTCCTGACCGAGGCGGCGATCATGACCAAGCGGGACGACCTCCGCGGCCTCAAGGAAAACGTCATCGTCGGTCGGTTGATTCCGGCGGGGACTGGCCTGGCGCACCATCGCATCCGCAAGCATCAAGCGGAAGTCGAGGCGTCGACCAATCACGAAGAGGCGGAGGCCATGTTTGCCCCGGTCGGCGAAGATTCAACGGACGGCGATTCGACTAGCGCTTGACAGCGCGAGCCGATCTCCATAGAATCCAGCCTCTTTTTTATAGACGGCCCACGCTTTCGTGGGCCGTGTTGTTCCCCGAGCCGGCTATACCGGGGTGGGTAACGGTTAGATCAGAATTGACAAAAGGCGCAACGTAATGCCAACCATTAACCAATTGGTGCGGAAGCCCCGTGTGGCTCCAGTTGAAAAGAGCAAGGTTCCAGCTATGGAATCCTGCCCGCAAAAGCGGGGCGTATGCACCCGTGTCTATACCACTACCCCGAAGAAGCCGAACTCCGCCTTGCGTAAGGTGGCCAAGGTTCGCTTGTCGAACGGTTTCGAAATCATCGGCTATATCGGTGGCGAGGGCCACAACCTGCAAGAACACTCCGTGGTTCTGGTGCGTGGCGGCCGGGTAAAGGATCTCCCCGGCGTGCGCTACCACATCGTGCGCGGCAGCCTGGATACCCAAGGCGTCAAGGATCGGAAGCAATCCCGTTCCAAGTACGGCGCCAAGCGCCCCAAAGCGGGCAAGTAATTAAGAGGATTCTGAGTCATGCCAAGACGTCGTGAAGTTCCCAAGCGTAATATCCTGCCCGATCCGAAGTTCGGCAATCAGGAAATTGCTAAATTCGTCAATGTAATCATGAATAGCGGCAAGAAGTCGGTTGCCGAGCGCATTGTTTATGGTGCCTTTGATCAGATCGAAAAGAAGAGCGGCAAGAGCCCTATCGATGTATTCGTCGCTGCACTGTCCAATATTCGCCCCGTGGTTGAAGTGAAGAGCCGCCGGGTGGGTGGAGCCAACTATCAGGTTCCGGTTGAGGTGCGCCCTGCTCGTCGTACCGCGCTGGCTATGCGTTGGCTAAAAGAGTCCGCTCGCAAGCGGAGCGAAAAGTCCATGGGCCAGCGTCTTGCGGGTGAATTGCTTGATGCGGCCGAGGGTCGTGGCGGCGCCATGAAAAAGCGTGAAGAGATTCACCGCATGGCCGAAGCCAACAAGGCCTTCTCGCACTTCCGCTTCTGATAAGGAAACAGTACCTTGGCACGCAAGACCCCTATCGAGCGCTATCGCAATATCGGCATTTCGGCGCACATCGACGCCGGCAAGACCACGACGACCGAGCGTATCCTGTTCTACACCGGCGTTAATCACAAGATCGGCGAAGTCCACGACGGCGCAGCCACCATGGACTGGATGGAACAGGAACAGGAACGCGGCATCACCATTACCTCTGCGGCGACAACCTGCTTCTGGAAGGGCATGGATATGTCCCTGCCCGAGTATCGCATCAACATCATCGATACCCCTGGGCACGTCGATTTCACGATTGAGGTCGAGCGCTCCATGCGGGTGCTGGATGGCGCTTGCATGGTGTACTGCGCCGTGGGCGGTGTGCAGCCCCAGTCCGAGACCGTGTGGCGCCAAGCCAACAAATATGGCGTGCCGCGCCTGGCCTTCGTCAACAAGATGGACCGCTCCGGCGCCAATTTCTTCAAGGTGTACGAGCAGATGCGCTCGCGCCTGAAGGCCAACCCGGTGCCTATCCAGGTGCCCATCGGCGCCGAGGACAAGTTCACCGGTGTGGTCGACCTAATCAAGATGAAGTCGATCATTTGGGACGATGCCTCTCAGGGTACCAAGTTCGAGTATGGCGAGGTTCCGGCCGAACTCGCGGATATTTGCCATGAGTGGCGCGAGAAGATGGTCGAGGCGGCCGCCGAAGCCAACGAAGAATTGATGAATAAGTACCTGGAAGAGGGCGACCTGTCCGAGGCCGAGATCAAGCTCGCCCTCCGTCAGCGCACCATCGCCAGTGAAATCGTTCCCATGATGTGTGGCTCCGCCTTCAAGAACAAGGGCGTGCAGGCCATGTTGGACGCAATCATCGACTTCATGCCGTCGCCGGTCGATATTCCGCCGGTCGAGGGTGAGCTGGACGATGGTACGCCGGGTTTCCGCAAGGCTGACGATGCCGAGCCGTTCTCCGCCTTGGCCTTCAAGATCATGACCGATCCTTACGTTGGTCAGCTAACCTTCTTCCGGGTCTATTCCGGAATGGTGAATTCCGGCGATACCATTTACAACTCGGTCAAGGGCAAGAAGGATCGCCTGGGGCGCATTCTGCTGATGCACGCCAACAATCGCGAAGAGATCAAGGAAGTGTACGCCGGTGACATCGCCGCAGCAGTGGGTCTTAAAGATGCGACCACCGGGGATACGCTGTCCGCGCTGGACAAGCCGATCATCCTGGAGCGCATGGAATTTCCCGATCCGGTCATTCATGTGGCCGTGGAACCCAAGACCAAGGCCGACCAGGAAAAGATGGGCCTGGCGCTCAATCGCCTAGCCCAGGAAGACCCCTCTTTCCGTGTCCGTACCGACGAAGAGTCCAGTCAAACCATCATCTCGGGCATGGGCGAGCTGCACCTGGAAATTCTGGTCGACCGCATGCGGCGCGAATTCGGTGTCGAGGCTAACGTGGGCGCCCCGCAAGTCGCCTACCGCGAGGCCATCAAGAAGCAGGTTGAGCAAGAGGGCAAGTTCGTCAAGCAGTCCGGCGGCAAGGGCCAGTATGGTCATGTCTGGATCAAGATGGAGCCAAACGAGGCGGGCAAGGGCTATGAGTTCGTCGATGCCATCAAGGGCGGCACGGTGCCCCGCGAATACATCCCGGCGGTGGATAAGGGCCTGCGTGAGGCGCTCAACAATGGCGTCATGGCTGGCTTTCCAGTGGTGGACGTGAAGGTCACATTGTTCGACGGCTCCTATCATGAGGTCGACTCGTCTGAACAGGCCTTCAAAATGGCCGCCATCATGGCCTTCAAGGATGGTATGCGCAAAGCCAATCCAGCCTTGCTGGAGCCGATGATGGCCGTGGAGGTCGAGAGTCCCGAAGAGTATATGGGCGATGTGATGGGCGATCTGAACCGTCGCCGTGGCATCATTCAGGGCATGGAAGACATGCCCGGTGGCAAGGCCATCAAGGCCGAGGTGCCGCTGGCCGAGATGTTTGGCTATTCCACGACCTTGCGTTCCATGTCTCAGGGCCGCGCGACCTATTCGATGGAATTCAAGCACTACTCTGAAGCACCAAAGAACGTGGCGGAAGCCGTAATGAACAGCAGGAAGTGATAGGGTAAAAAAATGGCCAAGGAAAAATTTGAGCGTACGAAGCCGCACGTAAATGTGGGCACGATTGGGCACGTGGACCATGGCAAGACCACGCTGACGGCGGCGAT
>PFGT01000111.1 GCA_002782005.1 Hydrogenophilales bacterium CG12_big_fil_rev_8_21_14_0_65_61_21
ATGGTGGTGTTCTTGGGAATCAGCTTGGTCATCACGCTGCCCAGGGTCTCGATGCCCAGGCTAAGCGGCGTCACGTCGAGCAGCAGCACATCCTTGACCTCGCCTTGCAGCACGCCACCTTGGATGGCCGCGCCAACAGCGACGGCCTCGTCCGGGTTGACGTCCTTGCGCGGTTCCTTGCCGAAGAATTCCTTGACCAGTTCCTGTACTTTGGGCATCCGGGTCATGCCGCCGACCAGGATCACGTCGCCGATGTCGGAAACCTTCACGCTGGCATCCTTGACGGCGGTCTTGCACGGCCCAAGGGTGCGCTGGATCAGTTCCTCGACCAGCGACTCGAACTTGGCCCGGGTGATTTTCATGACCAGGTGCTTCGGCCCGCTGGCATCGGCGGTGATATAGGGCAGGTTGATCTCGGTCTGGGTGGTCGAGCTGAGCTCGATCTTGGCCTTCTCGGCGGCCTCTTTCAGGCGTTGCAGAGCCAGCACGTCGTTCTTCAGATCGACGCCCTGCTCTTTCTTGAACTCGTCGATGACGTAGTCGATCAGGCGCTGGTCGAAGTCCTCACCACCCAGGAAGGTATCGCCATTGGTGGACAACACCTCGAACTGATGCTCGCCCTCGATCTCGGCGATCTCGATGATCGAGATGTCGAAGGTGCCGCCACCCAGGTCGAACACCGCGATCTTGCGGTCGCCTTCCTGCTTATCCATGCCGAAGGCGAGCGCGGCGGCGGTCGGCTCGTTGATGATGCGCTTCACGTCCAGGCCGGCGATACGGCCGGCGTCCTTGGTGGCCTGACGCTGGCTGTCGTTGAAGTAGGCCGGCACGGTGATGACGGCCTCGGTGACCTCTTCGCCCAGATAGTCCTCGGCGGTCTTCTTCATCTTCTTCAGCACCTCGGCGGAGATTTGCGGCGGGGCCTTCTTGTCGCCGCGCACCTCCACCCAGGCATCACCGTTGTCGGCCTTGAAAATCTTGTAGGGCATCAGGCCGATGTCCTTCTGGACCTCTTTTTCCTCAAACCGGCGGCCGATCAAACGCTTGATGGCGTACAGGGTGTTCTTGGGGTTGGTCACCGCCTGCCGCTTGGCTGGCGCGCCGCAGAGGATTTCGCCGTCTTCCGCGTAGGCGATGATGGACGGCGTGGTGCGCGTACCTTCCGCGTTTTCGATGACTTTTGGTTTGCCGCCTTCCATGATGGCGACGCAAGAGTTGGTGGTGCCCAGGTCGATGCCGATGATCTTGGCCATGATGTTATTTCCTCAAGAAATTATTGAACTAACGTGGATATGGGTATGGGATAGCGAACTTCAAGTCTCTTTGGCCTTGGTCACCATCACCAGCGCCGGGCGCAGCACACGGTCATTGAGCAAATAGCCCTTTTGCAGCACACTGGCGACGCTATTCGGTTCGCCTTCGCTATCGATCACACCGATAGCCTGGTGGATATTGGGATCAAATTTCGCGCCCAGTGGGGCGACCTCGGTAATGCTGTTTTTCTCGAACACGCCGGCCAGTTGCTTCAAGGTGAGCTCAACGCCGCTCTTCAGGCTATCGAGGCTGACCGCATCGCCCGTCGCCAAGGCCGCTTCTAGGCTGTCCTTGACCGCCAGCAATTCGCCAGCGAACTTATCGACGGCGAATTTGCGCGCCTTTTCGGCATCCTCGGCGCCGCGCCGGCGCACGTTTTCGGTTTCAGCCTTGGCTCTGAGCCAGGCATCGTGATGCTCCTGGGCCAGCAATTCGGCCTGGCGAAGCTCTTCCTCCAGGCTAGGCATGACATCCTTAGCGGCGGTTTCGCTATTGGCGGCCTCTGTTTTAGCCGCCTCGGCGGCAGTCAAATTTTCGTCAGACATATCGGTTCTCTCCTACAACCCACCCCGAATGGGGACGGCCATAAAGATTTCAAGGGTATGCAATTCAGATTTCCCGAAATTCCAGGATCGAGTCCAAACGCAAGGTAATTTCCCGGCCGCCATCGGTTATGACGCGCAACCACTCGGCGCCAGCTTGGGTATAGACATCAAGCGGCAGCACATCGAGTTCGGTCCAGCCATCACCATCGCGCAGGCGCAAATACAGCTTGCGCCGCTTCAGAACGGCGAGCTCCAGCCGGTCATGGTCGACACAGGTGATCGGGACATAATCCGACATCAGCGCAGATGAGCCCTGGCTTCGGCAGTGGGCCGGATGGTCGCGCCGATGGCCGCGCCCAGACGGCGGGCCAGGCGGTCGGCAATATTTTCCTGGGGCGTGAAGTCCACGATATCCTCAGCCTTGACCACGTCCCGCGCCACGTAATCCAGGCTGCCCAGGCCATCGGCCAATCCCAGTTCTATGCCACGCGCGCCGCTCCAGACCAGGCCGCTGAACAACTCTGGCGTTTCTTTCAGGCGCTTGCCACGACCCTTTCGGACGATCTGGATAAACTGCTGGTGGACCTCCTCCAACATGGCCTTGGCATAGCCCTCCTGTTTGGCGTCAACCGGCGAGAACGGATCGAGAAAGCCCTTGTTCTCGCCGGCCGTCAGCAGGCGGCGCTCGACACCTAGTTTTTTCATGCCCTCGGTAAAGCCGAAACCATCCATCAAGACGCCGATGGAACCGATCAACGAGGCCTTGTCGACAAATATCTTGTCGGCGGCGGCGATGATGTAATAACCGCCCGAGGCGCACATATCGTCGACCACGGCATAGACCGGGGTCTTGGGGTGTTTGGCTCGCAGACGGTAAATCTCGTCATTGATCTGGCCGGCCTGGACCGGTGAGCCGCCAGGACTGTTGCAGCGGAGGATGACCGCCTTGGCCTTCTTGTCGTCGAAGGCGCTGTCCAGGGCGCCGATGATGTCGTCGGCGCGAATGCCGTTTTCTCCGCCGATCTCGCCCTGGATTTCAACCAGGGCGGTATGAGGCCCGGTCGCCGTCAGCTCGCCATCCTTTTGGAAAACGATGGCCACAAGGAGCCCGAATATCACGATGAAGCTCAACGACCGGAACAGCAAGCTCCAGCGCCGAGCACGACGCTGTTCCTCTAGATTGGCCAACAACAGCCTTTCCAGGGCACTGCGTTGCGAATTTTGGCTATCGTCATCCGACATGGTTTGGGTCCTGATTAGCGGGTGGCGGATTATAGTCGGTCTCAGGCATTGTCCCGAAGCCAACTCGCCAGCTTGGCAAAGTTGGCGCACAACGCGACCGGCCGATATTCAGCCAGCTTTTCCGGCGGCTGGGCGCCATAGCCAGCGGCCAGGGCATCGATGCCGGCATTGCGGGCCATTTCCAGATCATGACTGGTATCGCCGATCATGATGGCCCGCTCGGGCGGCGTCATCAGTTCGTCCAGCAGTTCCAGAATCATCGCCGGATGTGGCTTGGAAAAGGTCTCGTCAGCGGTCCTGGAGGCGTGAAAATATAGCCCCAGCCCGCTGTGTTCGAAGGCCCGTTGCAAGCCGCGTCGGGCCTTGCCGGTGGCGACCGCAAGGATATGACCGCGGCCATGCAGATACCGGATCAGTTCGGCCGCGCCATCAAACAGGGCGATGTCGCCATCCCGGGCCAGGTAATGAACGCGATAGCGCTCGACCAGTCTGGGGTGGTCGGCCTCCGGCTTATCCGGAAACAGCGTCTGAATCGCCTCTTTCAGGCCCAGGCCGATGATGTGGCTGGCGGCCTCGCGGCTGGGCACGGCCCAGCCCAGGTCGGCGCTGGCCTGCTGGATGCTGGCGACGATGAGGTCGGCTGAATCCATCAGGGTGCCGTCCCAGTCAAAAATCAGTAAGTCATAGCGTTTACTCACACGGTCTTGTCCAAGCCATTCAGAAATTTACCCAAATCGTCCGGCAGCGGCGCCTCTAGCTCGATCCGCTGCCCGGTCAGCGGATGATTGAATGCCAGCCGGGCCGCGTGCAGAAACATGCGTTTCAAGCCCTGCTTTTTCAAGGCCCGGTTGAGTTCGAAATGGCCATATTTGTCGTCTCCGGCAATGGGGTGCTGCGAGGCCGCCAGATGCACCCTGATCTGATGGGTGCGACCGGTCTTCAGCTCCGCCTCCAGCAGACTAAAATCGCCGTAATGACCCAGCAGACGAAAGATGGTGTGGGCGTATTGCCCCTCCTCGTCCACCACCACCCGGCGTTCGCCGTCGTCGGTATGGTACTTGCGCAGGGCCAGCTTCACGTTGCGCAATTTGTCGCGCCACTGGCCGATGGCCAGCGCCAGGTAGGCCTTGCGCACCTCGCCGTCGCGAAACATGCGGTGCAACTCCACCAGCGCCGGACGCTTCAGGGCGATCAACAGGACACCCGAGGTCTCCTTGTCCAGGCGATGCGCCAGTTCCATGAACCGACATTCCGGCAACTCACGCCGCAATTGCTCGATGATGCCCAGACTGACTCCACTGCCGCCATGCACCGCCTGGCCGGGCGGCTTATCGATCACCAACAAGGCCTCATCCCGATAAATAATGCGTCCGAGCAGGCTCTTGCCGATCTTGGGCTGGTCGGCAACCGTGGCCTTGGCTGCCGTGCGCACCGGCGGGATACGAACTTCATCGCCTAATTGCAGGTGGTCGTCCGGCTTCACTCGGCGGCCGTTCACGCGCACTTCGCCAGCCCGCAACATGCGATAGATACGGCTCTTGGGCACCCCCTTGAGCAAGCGAAACAGGAAATTATCCAGGCGCTGGCCAGCCGACTCATCGCCGGCCAACACTTTTGTTACGCCTTCTTTGCGCGTTTCTTGCATTAATCTGTATACTGTCGAGGACTTGTGTAGGCACCCCGAGGGCGTTGGAGATCATGCCCCCTTGCGCCTCCGAGCGCCGGTTAACGATGCTCACCGGTTGCGGTTTCGACCACCGACATCCATAGCCTGGCTGGGGGGCACATCACCCCGATTGCCAAGGCGGACGTACTGACGTGGAGAAAATCGCGAGAAGCAGCGATAGTAACGTATTTAAAGCGACAATCGCACCCGGATACTGCCAGGCCGTTGCAAACGACCTGACTGATTAAAAGATAAACCTACGCACCATGCACGAGACCCAAAGCGACTACCTAACCATCGCCGCCTGATTCCCCTGCTTCGCCTTACTGCCGCGCCAACGCGGCGGGTTTATCGCCCCGGGGCGCCGATTGCGCAGGGGTTAAAAATGAAACGTATGTTGTTTAACGCGACGCAGGCGGAGGAACTCCGCGTCGCCATTGTCGAAGGCCAGAAATTGGTCGATCTCGACATTGAGTCCGCAGCCAAGGAACAGCGTAAAGGGAATATCTACAAGGCTGTTATCACCCGCGTCGAACCCAGTCTTGAAGCCTGCTTCGTCGATTACGGAACGGACCGTCACGGCTTCCTGCCATTCAAGGAAATCGCCCGTGCTTCGCTCGGTAATGCCGACGTCGGCCGCGGCCGCATGCAGGACTTCCTCAAGGAGGGCATGGAACTCACCGTCCAGGTCGAAAAGGACGAACGCGGCAACAAGGGCGCGGCGCTGACCAACTTTGTCAGCCTGGCCGGCCGCTACCTGGTGCTTATGCCCAACAATCCGCGCGGCGGCGGCGTCTCCCGCCGCATCGAAGGCGAGGAGCGCAACGAACTGCGCGACGCCCTGGCCCAGCTCGAAGTGCCCGGCGGCATGAGCCTGATCGGTCGCACCGCCGGCATCGGCCGCGGCGTCGAAGAACTGCAATGGGACCTCGACTACCTGCTGCAACTCTGGACCGCCATCGACGGCGCCGCCAAGAGCCAGAAAGGCGCCTTCCTGATCTACGCCGAATCGAGCCTGGTCATACGCGCCATCCGCGACTATTTCACCTCCGACATCGGCGAACTCTTGATCGACGAACCGAACATCTACGAACAGGCTCGCCAGTTCATGGCCCACGTGATGCCGGATAACGTCCATAAGGTGAAGCTGTACACCGATAGCGTGCCGTTGTTCTCGCGCTTCCAGATTGAACACCAGATCGAGACCGCCTATTCACGCGAAGTGCCGTTGCCGTCCGGCGGCGCGATCGTCATCGACCACACCGAGGCGCTGGTGGCGATCGACGTCAACTCGGCCCAGGCCACGCGCGGCGCCGACATTGAACAGACCGCCCTCAACACCAACCTGGAAGCCGCTGATGAAGTAGCCCGTCAAGCGCGCCTGCGCGACCTGGGCGGTCTGCTGGTAATCGACTTCATCGACATGGAAAGCGCCAAAAACCAGCGCGAAGTGGAAGAGCGTCTACGTCAGGCGCTGCATTACGACCGGGCACGGGTCCAGACCGGCAAGCTATCCCGCTTCGGCCTGATGGAGTTATCCCGCCAGCGTCTGCAACCCTCTCTGGGCGAGACCAGTTACATTACCTGCCCCCGGTGCAGCGGTACTGGCCACATCCGCAGCACCGAATCCTTCGCCTTGCACCTGCTGCGCATCATGCAGGAAGAGGGCATGAAGGAAAACACCGGGGCACTGCACATTCAGGCCCCGGTCGATGTCGCCACCTATCTGCTGAACGAAAAACGCACCGATATTCTCAATATCGAGGCCCGACACAAGGTGGAGTTGATGTTGATCCCTAACATCCACTTCGAGACGCCCCGCTACACCCTGACTCGTCTGCGCCACGATCAACTGAACCAGTCCGATAGTCTGGCCCCCAGTTACCAAATGATGGAGCGTCCAGCGGAAGAAGGCGCCACGGCCGAGGCTTCGGCCCCGAAACCAGAACGCGTTCAGCCCATGGTCCAGGGCATCACGCCCAGTCAGCCGGCGCCCAGCCCAATTGCGCCCGCCACCGTGCAAGCTACCGACAACGGCAAGACCGGCCTATTCGGCCGTATTTTGGGCTGGCTACGCGGTACCCGCGAGGAAGCCAAGCCCGCGCCGGTGGTAGCCGAGAAAAAACCTGCTGGTCGCCGCGAACCCCGTGAACCGCGGCGCGACCGGGGTAACCGCGAGGGTCGTCGCCCGCAAGGCGAACGGTCGGAGGCGCGTCGGGAAGGCGCGACCGAGGCCCGCCCAGAACGCAATCGCAACGCGGAAGGCCGGGGTGAACGGCAAGAACGAACCGACCGTCAAGATCGTCCCAACCGCCAGGAACGGGGCGAACGCCCGGAACGCCAGCCCCGTAGCGAGCGTCCAGAGCGGCCACGTCGCTCGCCGATTCCAGCCGAACCCCAAGCCGCCGAACAAGTGGCGCCGGCGCCCAGCGAAGCCCTGGCCGATAGCGGCGAATCCAGCGGCGAAGGCCGTAGTCGCCGACGTGGTCGGGGCCGTAGCCGACGTGGTGAAGGACGCACTGACGAGGCTGCTGCCATAGCAACGGAAACCGTCAACGAGATACTGGCCGATGCTCAAGCCGAAACGGCCCCGGTCGTTGTGGCAACCCCGGTCGCAGTCGAGGCGCCGGCTCCCGCAATCCGGATCGAAGCCCCGGTAGCCGAGCCAGAACCGGTCTCCGCCGCCGTCGCGGCCCCGGCCGCCAAGGTCGTCGCCGAGCCGAACAAAGCCGATCTACAAGCGGCTGGTCTGGAACTGGTGGAAACCCATGCCGACGAGGCCGCAACCAAGGCCCCTACTGACTCGGCGGAGGTCAACCAGGGCGCCCGCCGCCGTCAGCGCCCGCGCTCGCGTCAGAACGTACCGGCCGAGCCGATGATGATGGTCGAAACGACTGGCAAGCCAGCCGAAATCGCCCCGGTCGTCGTCCAGGACGCGTCGGTAAGTGAGGCCGCACAATCGGCCGAACCGGGTCGATCCCGGCGCCGGCGGATACCTCGCTCTGGGCAACCCACCGCCGAACCGCTGGTCATGGTGGAAACCCGCAACGAGTGATGGCAAACCCCGTGACGCAAAGGCGTAACGGGTAACAAAAAAAGGCGTGACCGGATAGCCCGGCACGCCTTTTTTGTCACGCCTTCCGATCATACCTCAGCCAAAGTGCAGCCCCATCGCTTCCCGCACATCACGCATGGTTTCGCGGGCCAGGTCGCGGGCCTTGTCGCAACCGTCGGCAATAATGTTCTTTACCGTATCGGGGTCTTCGGTCAAGGCGCGGGCGCGGGCCTGGATCGGCGCCAGCTCCTTCAACACACCGTCGATTACCGGTTGTTTGCACTCGATGCAGCCGATGCCGGCGCTGGTACAGCCCTGGCGCACCCAATCGCGAATTTCCGGCGTTGAATACACCTGATGGAATTGCCAGACCGGACACTTCTCGGGTGTGCCTGGATCGGTGCGCCGGACCCGCGCTGGATCGGTCGGCATGGTGCGAATCTTCTTGACCACCATTTCCGGTTCTTCCCGCAAGGCGATGGTATTGCCGTAGGACTTGGACATCTTCTGGCCATCCAGACCGGGCATCTTGGAGGCCTCGGTCAATAGCGCCTGGGGCTCGGTCAGGATCATCTTGCCACCGCCTTCCAGGTAACCATACAGGCGTTCCTTGTCGCCCAGACTGAGGTTCTGGGTTTCGCCCAGCAGGGCCCGCGCCGAGTCCAGCGCGGCCTCGTCACCCGACTGCTGGTAGCGAGTACGCAGCTCCTGATACAGCTTGGCCTTCTTGCCGCCCAAGCGCTTCACCGCCCCCTCGGCCTTTTCCTCATAGCCTGGCTCCTTGCCGTATAGGTGGTTGAAGCGGCGGGCGATCTCGCGGGCGAACTCGATATGCGGCACCTGATCCTCACCCACCGGCACCTGTTTGGCGCGATAGATCAGGATGTCGGCCGATTGCAGTAATGGATAACCAAGAAAACCGTAGGTGGACAAATCCTTCTCGGTCAGCTTTTCCTGTTGGTCCTTATAGGTCGGCACCCGTTCCAACCAACCCAGCGGCGTCATCATCGACAGCAATAGATGCAGCTCGGCATGTTCGATCACCTGGGACTGGATGAACAATGTGGACTTGGTGGGATCGACCCCAGCGGCCAGCCAGTCAATCACCATCTGCCAGACGTTGTCCTCGATGTCGCCGGGGCTGTCATAGTGGGTGGTCAAGGCATGCCAATCAGCGACGAAGAACAGGCACTCGAACTCATGCTGGAGTCTGACCCAGTTTTTGAGCACACCGTGGTAATGCCCCAGATGCAAGCTTCCGGTGGGGCGCATTCCGGATAGGACGCGGTCTACATACATGGTCTTTAATCAGAGTCCGAAAATAAAATAGGTGAGTTGCTCTATCGCCGAGTAAACCGGGCCGATAAAGGCGCTCAACAGGCCGGTAAAGATCAGGGCTATCAGGATGAACATGCCATAAGGCTCGACCCTGGCCAGGCCATAGGCCCAGCGCGGCGGCAGCAAGCTGACGGCGATGCGGCCGCCATCGAGCGGCGGGATCGGCAGCAGATTAAGCGCCGCCAGGACGGCATTGATGGTCACGCCCGCCGCGCCCATCAGCAGCAGTGGCTGAGAATAATCGGTCAGCGGCAGGAAATGGACCAACTTGATAACGGCGCCCCAAAACAACGCCATCAGTATATTGGCGCCCGGTCCCGCCGCAGCGACCCAGAACATATCCTGCTTTGGCCGCCGCAAATTGCTGAAATTGACCGGCACCGGCTTGGCCCAGCCGAACAGGATGCCGCCCGCCAGGTAGGTAATCAGCGGCACCAGTATCGTACCGATCGGGTCGATGTGTTTGAGCGGGTTCAGGGTGATGCGGCCCAGCATCTTTGCCGTGCGGTCGCCGAAGCGCAATGCGGCATAGCCGTGGGCGGCCTCGTGCAGGGTGATGGCAAAGATCACCGGGATGGCGAAGACCACGATTTTCTGAATCAGGGTGAGTTCCATTAGTCGTCAAAACCCAATAGTTTCGGATCGCCGCGGCCGCGGCGAAGAAGTTCTGGCGCCTCGCCGGTCATGTCGAGCACCGTGGTCGGCTCCAGGGAACACGGGCCGGCATCGATAATCATATCGACCCGATGGTCCAGCCGGTCGCAAATATCATCCGGGTCGCCGAGCGGGCTTTCGTCGCCAGGCAAGGCCAGGGTCATGGATAGTATCGGCTCGCCAAGTTCCGCCAGCAGCGCCGCCACCACGGCATTATCGGGCACCCTGAGGCCTATCGTGCTGCGTTTGGGGTGTTGCAGCCGGCGCGGCACCTCCTTGGTCGCTTCCAGGATGAAGGTGAATGGCCCCGGCGTCGCGGCCTTCAGTAGACGGTATTGGCGATTATCGACCTTGGCATATTTGGCAATCTCGGACAGGTCCCGGCAGACCAGCGTGAAATGGTGTTTCTGGTCGACGCCACGGATGGCGCGAATCCGCTCCATGCCGCTTTTGTCGCCGATCATGCAACCCAAGGCATAGGAAGAATCGGTCGGATAGGCCATGACGCCGCCGGCGCGCAGAATCCTGACCGCCTCAGACAACAAGCGGCACTGGGGATTATCGGGGTGGACATGGAAAAGTTCGGCCATGCGTTTACCAGTCCCGCCAGACCGGGATGCAGCGCGCGGGCAACGGCGCCAGTCGGCCCAGTTCCCGGCCGCCCTCGCCCGGCGCATGAAAATCCGAACCAACCGAGGCCAGCAGACCGTAGCGCTCGGCATAGGCGGCAAACACCGGCACCTGCTCAGGGGTGTGGCTACCGGTCACGACCTCGATGGCCTCGCCGCCCAACTCCTTGAACTCGGCCATCAACAGGGCCATCTTTTCTTTACCCATTTCATAGCGGCCTGGGTGGGCCAGCACCGCCACACCACCGGCCGCATGTATCCAGCCGATAGCCTCTGCCAGCGAGGCCCATTGATGATTGACATAACCGGGCTTGCCCCGGACCAGGAATTTTTTGAATACCGTCTTCATGTTTTTTACATAGCCCTGCTCGACCATGAACCGGGCGAAATGGGTCCGGCTGATTAGTTCTTCATTCGCCGCCAGTAGACGCGCACCTTCCATCGAACCGGATATGCCCGCGCCGGCCAAGGCATCGGCCATGCGTTGCGCCCGATCCTGGCGCCCCGAGCGGTTGCCGCGCAGGCCTTCGAGCAGCGCCGGATATTCCGGATCGACCCGCAGACCGACGATATGTATCGTCCGCCCAGCCCAGGTAACAGATATTTCAACGCCGGCTACCAGTTCGATAGCGCGCTCGGCGGCGACGACGCGGGCCGCGATCACGCCCCTGACCTCGTCATGGTCGGTCAGAGCCAGGACATCGACACCCTGTTGAGCGGCACGACTAACCAGATCCGGGGGAGAAAGGACGCCATCCGAGGCCGTCGAATGGCTATGCAGATCGAAGATCACGCAGAAATGGACTTGAGGACATGCGGCCAATCATAGCAAAATGCACGCCGACTCACTAACGAGCGCCGCGTTGTCGCCATAATAACTTTATGAAACTGCTGTTCGATCTATTCCCAGTCATCCTGTTCTTCATTGCTTATCAGTTCGGCGAGTCTCACCCGCAACTGGCCATAAGTTTATTGAGCGACCTCGGTATCAACCTCGGCGCGGCCAAGCCAGGCGTCTTTCTGGCTACCGTGGTAGCGATCCTGGCGACATGTGTTCAGATTGCCTGGAGCGCTCTGAAACACCACAAGGTCGACGGCATGTTATGGCTATCCTTTGGTCTGATCACCATTTTCGGCGGCGCCACCTTGCTGCTGCATGATGAAAACATCATCAAATGGAAACCCACCGTCCTTTACTGGTTATTCGCCCTGACGCTAGGCCTGGGGCCGGTCCTGTTCGAACGGAATTTCATTCGCATGATGATGGAGAAGCAGCTTACCCTGCCCGACCCGATCTGGGTTCGGCTCAATCTCGGCTGGGCCGCGTTCTTCACCGTACTCGGCGCGGTCAACCTGTTCGTGGCGTTCTCATACAGCACCGATACCTGGGTCAACTTCAAGATGTTCGGCACCCTGGGCCTGATGCTGGTTTTCATCTTGATGCAGGGCGTCTACCTGTCCCGGCACATGAAAGAAACACCATGAGCCTGTTCTACGCCATCATCGGCGAGGACGCACCTGGCAGTCTGGAACAGCGACTGGCCGCCCGGCCGCAACACCTGGAGCGCCTGAAGGCGCTACAAAGCGAAGGTCGTTTGCTGTTGGCCGGCCCATTCCCGGCAATCGACAGCGCGGACCCCGGCCCGGCTGGATTTTCTGGCAGTCTGATTGTCGCCGCCTTTGCCGACCTGGCCGCCGCGCAGACCTGGGCCGATGCCGATCCCTATGTCGCGGCCGGCGTTTATCACCAGGTCAGCGTGAACCCCTTCAAGAAAGTACTGCCTTGAACACGACAGCCAAACTCATCGAGCAAAGGCTAGCGGTACTGGAACCGCAGCGCCTGGAGCTGACCGACGAAAGCGCCCTTCATGCCGGGCACAGCGGAGCGGCGGGCGGCGGCGGCCACTATCGCTTGGTTATTGTATCCGACCAATTCAAGGGGATGGACACGGTCGCCCGCCACCGCGCGATCTATCAAGCCCTTGGCGATCTGATGAGGGAACAAATTCATGCCTTGAGCATCTCAGCCTTCGCCCCCAAAGAACTTTAACGTTTAACAACCACAGGACTAAAAATGAACAAACTACTTCAGAGCCTCATCCTGGCTGGACTGGCCACGCTTACCCTGCCCGCTTTCGCGGCCGACGACGCCATGACGGCAGCCCCCGCCGCCGCCAAGCAAGAAACAAAACCAACCGACAACGGTCCGATCGCCACCGTCAATGGCGTGGCAATCCCCCACTTATATGCCGATGTCGCTCGCGGTGACCTTACCCGTACTGGCCGGAACCAAACCGATGAAAATGTGCTGGAGGTACTGATTAGCACCGAATTGTTGTCCCAGGAAGCCGTCAAACTCGGCCTTGACAAGCCGGAGCCGGTACAGGCCCTGCTCGACCTGCAACGCAAGGACACCCTCGGCAAGGTGCTGCTGGAAAACTATGCTAAAAACCACGCGGTGCCGGAGGACAAGGTCAAGGCCGAATACGACAAGTTCAAGGCCAAGATGGGCGACACCGAGTACCACTCTCGCCATATCCTGGTCGACAACGAAAAACTGGCCAAGGAGATCATCACCAAACTGGGCGGCAAAAAACCAGCCAAGTTCGAGGACCTGGCCAAGAAATACTCCAAGGATCCCGGCTCGACCGCCAAGGGCGGCGACTTAGGCTGGATGGCTCCCGCCAACCTGGTGCCGGAATTTTCCGCCGCCATGACGGGCCTGAAGAAGGGTGAAACCATCAAGACGCCGGTCAAGACCCAGTTCGGCTGGCATGTGATCCAGTTGCAAGACTCCCGCAAGCTGGCGTTCCCGCCGTTCGACCAGCTCAAGGACCGGATCGCCAACAAGCTGCTACAGGAAGACGTCCGTAATTACCTCGCCGATTTGCGCGGCAAGGCCAAGATCGACCTCCCTGCCGCCAAGGCAGCAGTCGAGACCAAGGCCGCCGCGCCCGCCACAAAATAAATACCACCGACTCCGCCCGATAGCGCCCAGGACCAATCAATCCTTGGGAAACCTCGGGCGGGGATCGAAGCGATTCAGTTTTGCCAGTTGTTCATACAATGCCCGTTCCTCCTCGCTAACCTGAGGCGGCACGCCGATTTGCACAATCACATATAAATCGCCATTGCGGCTTGCATCCGGCATCCCCTTGCCAGGCAAACGCATCTTCTGGCCAGCCTTCGATCCGCCAGGAATCCGTACCCGAACATTGCCGCTGGGCGCAGGCACCGTGACCGACGTCCCCAGCACAGCCTCCCAAGGCATCACCGGCAAATCGATGAGCAAGTCCTTGCCGTCCAGCCGGAACAGCGGATGCGGGTCGATCTCAACTTGCAACAACAAATCGCCCGCTTGACCATGCATGGATGCCTCGCCCTTGCCGCGCACCCGAAGTCGCCGCCCCGGCAGCACGCCAGCCGGAACCCGTACCTTCACCGCCCTCGACGCCTGACCGGGTGAAGCCAGTTGCAGGCTTTTCTCGACGCCGCGAAAGGCCTCTTCCAAGGACAGATGCAAGGTCGCTTCGACGTCGCGGCCGCGCATCCCGCCCGAGAAACCTGGACGCTGGGCATGGCCACCACCGCCCATCCCGAACATCTGCGAAAACAGATCGGATAGGTCCATACCGCCTAAATCAGCTTGCGAAAAACCACCCTGATTAAAGCGCGCGCCCCAGTCCGGCGGTGGCCTGAACTCCTGACCGCCACGATAGGCGCCCAACTGATCGTAGGCCGCACGCTTCTCTGCGTCGCCCAGCACCTCATGCGCCTCATTAACAGACTTGAAATGCTCCTCGGCATCCTTTTCCTTGGAAACATCGGGGTGATACTTGCGCGCCAAGCGTCGATACGCCTTCTTGATTTCATCCGCGCTCGCCTCGCGCGACACGCCCAAAATCTTGTAATAGTCCTTGTATTTCATCGTCCTAGATCAGGCTCCAAAACCTACCGGCCAACATAAATGAAAGAGATATGATTCCCAAGTCCAATATAGTCGTTGTGCTATGATTGCGCCCCGGCTATACCCACCATTCAATTCATTATGAACGAACGACAAAACCTTCAGGATGTATTTCTTAACACCCTGAGAAAAGAACACACCACGGTCTCCATCTTTCTGGTGAACGGCATCAAGCTGGTTGGCCGCATTGAATCCTTCGACCAATACATGGTCCTGCTACGAGGCAATGACCAAGCCGTACAAGCCATCTTCAAACATGCCATCTCCACCGTATCCCCGGCGCGACAAGTGACCGTCACGACCCGGCCGGCGCCGCGTGCGCCAAGCCCAAGCGCCGAATGATTCCGATCAGCGTTAACCGATCTTGTTTGCCTCAAAACCTAATCTTCATATTGACCTGAACCCCCGCCATCAGTAAGATTGCGGCCTCTCAATTCCCCGATAGCTCAGTTGGTAGAGCAACGGACTGTTAATCCGTGTGTCCCTGGTTCGAGCCCAGGTCGGGGAGCCACAAATTCAAGGAGTTAGCTCAGGCTGGCTCCGTTAAACCTCCTCCTTTGGCCAATTCCTGGCCAACTCGCTCCGGAGATGCTGGCCAAACCGGCCGCATCACTGCACGGATAACAGATAAATTCACTGCCTACACCTGACTCCAACCACCAAGGAGTCATGATGACCAGTACTACCCTCCCCAAAAACCGCAGCGTCGGCAACGTCCGCAAACACGGTACCGCCTGGCAGGCGCGCGTCAGCGTCGCCGGCGTCAATCTTTCCAAAATCTTCCCCACCAAAAGCGAGGCCAGGCTGTGGCTCTATGGTGGACCCATCCGTCAAGACAGAATTCAGTCTAGTTTAAGCTGGTCTGTCCGTCCTACTCGCAGCTGCATGACGCTGCCCCATT
>PFGT01000044.1:0-259 GCA_002782005.1 Hydrogenophilales bacterium CG12_big_fil_rev_8_21_14_0_65_61_21
GCGGGTTCCATGGGCCTGGTTGTCGGGATGAATCCCGACCTACGTCCGATGCGTTGGTCTTTCCTTGTTCGCATAGGCGCCGAACAACTGCAACACTACACCAGTGTAGTGTTGCAGTTTTTGGAATGCCTATATGTAAGCCCTCGTCGGGATTCAACCCGACAAGCCGGGCATGTCAGCGGGGTTTTGTAGGTCGGGATTCATCCCGACGACGCGGGTTCCATGGGCCTGGTTGTCGGGATGAATCCCGACCTACGTC
>PFGT01000044.1:270-3541 GCA_002782005.1 Hydrogenophilales bacterium CG12_big_fil_rev_8_21_14_0_65_61_21
AAGGAATCAAAGGGGCCAGGGTCACATTAAGTGCCATTCGGAAAAGAATGTGGGCCTGAAGATCATCTAGCCGGCCTCCCACCGCCGAGGGGGCGGTGGGGTTAAAGGAATCAATAGGGTCAGTCTCGATTGATCTGGTATTCACCCTTTACCCAATCAATGGAGTCGCACTCGGTGGAAATCGCCGCATCTCCTGCAAGCCAATAAATACGGGCGTCTCCGAGGCATATGCTTGTAGATTCCCTATTGACGCGGCTTGTGGGGCGGTCATCCGCAAGGGGGGGCGACTTTCTCATAACGGCGCAATGCGCTTCGCTTATTGACACCCTACCTCGATTGCGCCTTACGCGTTGATGAACCTGTCAGGCCTTCACGGTGTTCAAGCGCAGCATCAGCGTCATCGGATGCTGTGGCGATCCCTGGAAACCATAGTGCTCGTAGAACTGCTTGGCGCGGTCGTGAATCGCATGCACCAGCAGCGCTCGGACACCGGCGTTCTGAGAAACCGCCACAGCCCGGTTGACGGCGTCTTGCAGTAGGGATGCGCCAAGCTTGATGCCTTGAGCGTGGCGGTCAACAGCGAGCCGGGCCAGAACCATCACCGGAACTGGATCGGGCATGTTCCGTCGCACAGAGCGGGTTGCCATCTGGTGCGAGACAGCGCCCGCAGCCATGGCGTAGTAGCCGTAAACACGGCTGTCCTGATCCGCCACTACAAACGTGCGACTGGCGCCGCTCAATTGGTTGGTCATTGCGCGGCGCTTGAGCCACTCATCGAGAACGGCCTCGCCGCACTCAAATCCATCCAGAAAGTGGGTGGCTGTGAGCGGCTGAGGTGCGTTGAGTTGCAAGCTCATGCCTTGGCGGTTGCCCAAGGAGCCGTCACGGCCATGAGACGCTCAAGCCCTGGGTTGTGGCTGGGCGGGGCGTCGAGCATTGCCGTGAATTGCGTGAACTTGTCGGTATCCAGGTTGAAGAAAACCTGGTCAAGCACCACCGCTTGTGCTCTGTCGCAGGCAGCCTCGAGCATGAAGTCAGAACGGTTCTTGCCTAACAGAGTTGCAGCGTGATCAATCAAGTCTCGCTGCTCAGGCAATGCCCGTAGATTGATGGCGGCGTCGCGCATGGTTTTCTCCTTTTGGCGCATACACAATAGATATACTAACCATAGTCCAGTGTATAGCTGTTGTCAATACATATCCTGCAAGCCAATAAACACGGGCGCCTCCGAGAAGCATGGGGTCAGGACTTGCATTTGACACCGTTTTAGGCTGCTGTCTGTTTGACTTCAAACAGGAGGCATGGATGGCGAGGCCTTGCGGTGAAACGGGCGGAAGGTTGGGGAAGGTATGTCAAACGTAAGGCCTGACCCGCGTCGTGGTAAGGCCTGACCTCGCGCCGTGGAGATTTGTTTGGCGGATAACGTCTACGTCTGTGACAATTCCGCGTCCAGCTTGCCTGACTTTGTTGCATCCGCCGTTGCTGCGAAGGCGGCATCCTGCGTCAAAGTCCATCCGCTTGACAATACTTTCGCGTGGCGATAGCATCTAATCCATGATTACGACGTTCCACGATGACGAAACGCACAAGGTTTGGAACGGTGAATTCTCAAAAAAGCTGCCAGTGCAAATTCAGGCCGTGGCACGGCGCAAACTGCGCATGATCAATAACGCCAAACGCATTGAGGATTTGCGCATTCCGCCCAACAACTGGCTGGAACTCCTCAAGGGAAACCGTAAAGGGCAGTGGAGTATCCGCATCAATGACCAGTGGCGGGTTTGCTTTATCTGGAACGAGAGTCACGCCGAACGGGTCGAAATTTGTGATTATCACTAAGGAGGCAACATGAAGCGACTGCCCAACATCCACCCCGGCGAGGTGCTGCGCGAGGAATTTCTCATCCCGCTGCAAATCAGCCAGTATCGGCTGTCAAAGGAGATTGGCGTCACCGAAGCGCGTATTTCGGCCATATGCTCAGGCAAGCGCGCCATCACGGCGGATACAGCCTTGCGCCTGTCGGCATTCTTCGGCATCACACCCGGCTTCTGGCTTGGCCTGCAAGCTGATTACGACACCGAAGAGGTTGCAACTTCGCTGCATGACTCGCTCGCGCGCATTCATCGCTTCGACTCTGTGGCCGCATAATTCAGCCCGCAGACGGATGTCCCCGCAAAGGGGAGGAATCAAAGAGGAATCAAAGGGACCAGGCTCGAATATTCATTTTGGATGGACACGAAGAGCAGCGAAATGTGCAAAACATGATGCAAACGAAAAATAATTCGAGCCTGGCCGTACGCAGTAACAGCAGTAAATCTAGCGGGTTGAAGTCCCGTCCGAGGAGTTGTCCGTGCGCCTCGGTAGCATGAGGAAGCGGCGTCGCGGCAACGCGGGGTCGTAAGTTTCCGAACAGCAAGAGAGCAGGCCGAAACGCAAGTGAACCTATGAGTAGCCTCGTAAACGAAGTGGAGAAGCCGACCCCGTGGTCAGAGGGGGAAGGCCGTTGGATGGCGCCGGAACAACGGAAGTGGCGCCATCGACTCCCGGGGTAGCAGGGTCGGCATGTTCTTGAAGATTTGTTGCCCAGTGCTGGAGATCCAATCCGGGAGGCGGGGAGGCCGCCGACCGGCGTGTATAAGGCAACGAAAGCACGCAGGCCTGGGTTGGAAGTCGGAGGGGTTCATACGACCGCTTGAGGTGGAGGGACAACACAACCCCCGCCGAGGAAAGGAACCCTGCTTTGTTCACGCAACCGAAGGACGGAGGATCGAGGGATTGCCATGTCGCTAACCACCCCGGATACGATCAGGACGCTCCAGAGGAAGCTCTCGAGCGCGGCGAAGGGGTAGAAGGATTCCTGCGGGAATTGGCCCGTGATCTGCAAGCGAAGATCTACCGAGCCCAACCGGTGCGGCGCGTGCTGATCCCCAAAGCGGACGGCAGCATGCGGCCGCTGGGGATACCGACGATCCGCGACCGAGTGGCGCAAATGGCGGTGAAGCTCGTCATCGAACCGATTTTTGAAGCGGACTTCTGCGACCACTCGTACGGATTCCGGCCCAAGAAATCGGCACACGACGCCGTCGACGACATCGCCAACGCGCTCTGGGCCGGCCACACCCAAGTCATAGACGCCGACCTGTCGAAATACTTCGACAGCATCCCGCACGCCAAGCTGCTGGCCGTAATCGCCGAACGCATAGTGGATGGAGGCATCCTTGCGCTCGAGCCTGTCAGAATTTTTGTGTGTGAGGCATATTTAGCCGTTCGAGAA
>PFGT01000058.1 GCA_002782005.1 Hydrogenophilales bacterium CG12_big_fil_rev_8_21_14_0_65_61_21
CAACTGGAAGGAGCTGCGTAACCTGCCCAAGGATGACCCGACCCTGGTCACCAAGGCCCGTGACCGCTGGTACGTGCCCGATCCCAACAAGGCAGGCGACCTTGAGAAATTGCGCGAGAAGGCGCTGCTCAAGGAGTTCGAGGAATACAAAGAGGTCAAAAAGAAACTCAAGGTCTTCCGCCTGGAGGCTGTCCGCGCTGGATTCAAGAAAGCCTGGCAGGAGCGCGATTACGCCGTCATCGTCGCCGTGGCCGACAAGATCCCCAACAACGTCCTGGAAGAAGATCCCAAGCTGCTCATGTGGTACGACCAGGCAGTAACAAGAATGGGAGGCGAATAGCCCATGATTACCAAATGGAAGGTCTTCAACTTTAAATCGATTCGCGAGGAAACCGAGCTGGATCTCGGCCCGCTTACGATCTTCGCTGGCGCAAACAGCAGTGGGAAGAGCACATTTATTCAATCTGTCCTTCTCGTTGCGCAGACATTGGCTCATAAAGTCGGATCACGATCTGTCGTATTGAATGGTGCTCTCACAAGCTTAGGCCAGTTTGACGACCTGAAGTCCAATGGCGGCGAGTCGGACCAGATCACCATCAAATGTACATGTCGGCCGCTGCCGAATCAGGATGCTGTACCCCCGAGGCGCTCTCAATTCGCCCCCCGTAGCGCTATTTACTATGGGCCGCGCTCCAATCAGCTTCAGGAAATCGCTTGCGAGATCTCTTTTGATGCCGATCCATCAAGCTCCCAGCGTGATCTGTTTCAAATCCAACCTCGGCTTTTTGCCACCCAGTTGTCCTGCGTATCCAGAGACGAGGACAACGTTGATCAAAAAGCAGACATCTCTATTCACCAATCCACCAAGGCCATCTCCGAGATTGAAGGCGCTGATGGCACAAGTGAAATCGACGATCAGCTACGTGCCAGTTTGGCTTACGCAGTTGAACTGGACGAGAGCTCCATGACAGAGGTTAAGGAGGACTTTCGTTCGGCCAAGCCTATCGGCTGCATGCTGAGACACTTCCTTCCTGAGAGAATCGTTTACGCCATCGATACCATCGCAGAGGACGCGAACGCCATCGCCATGGCTCTCCAGGATGATGGCCGTCGTGCCATAGGCTTACGGCGCGGCATGGGAAGGGAGATTCTTCTTTCCGAAGAGATCATTGCGGTCTTGCGCGAAGTCCTCGAAGGCACAATTGATTTCGACCAAGCTTTCAAGGACAAGTATCGGCAGGAGTCACTTTTTGGTACTGAGTCCGAGACACTTACATTCCGGGCTTGGCATGAACGGCTGCGCAGCCTCCCACGCGATGAGCGCCTGAAGGTTCAGCAGGTACTGCGTGAGCGGGAGGACCTTTTTGACCGCATTCATGCGGCCATGAAGGGCTCTGTTGCCCAAAGGCCAGAATCACATGCATTCGCCCCACTGAGACCACCTCGTTTAATAGCCGAGGCCACCTGGTATCTGGACAATTTCTTCGCCTCCTCCTTGAAATACCTCGGCCCATTGAGGGATGCTCCCAAACCGCTGTATCCGCTCGCGCCAGCAGCTGACCCACATGACGTAGGCTTACGCGGAGAACACACTGCTTCCATTCTTGAACTGCACAAGAACAAGAAGATCCGCTACATCCCTTCGGCAAATTTCAAAGCCCCGGTAATTGACCGCAAAACGGTTACCCGGACACTCGAAGCGGCGGTTATCGATTGGCTCCAATATCTGGGTGTGGCCAGTTCGGTAAAAAGCCGCGATCAGGGGAAATTGGGGCACGAGCTGAAGGTGGGGCTTTTCAATTCGGATAGCACGCATGACCTCACGCATGTGGGCGTAGGTGTCAGCCAGGTTTTGCCAATTCTCGTCATGTGCCTTCTCGCTGACACGGACTCTACACTCGTTTTTGAGCAGCCGGAGTTGCATCTTCATCCGAAGGTTCAGACCCTGCTCGGCGACTTTTTCCTTTCGATGGCGCTATGCAACAAGCAGTGCATTGTTGAAACCCACAGCGAATATTTCATCGACCGCCTCCGTTTCCGAATTGCTGCGGCATCACCCGAGAAGGAGCTCAACAGCCAGGCCAAGATTTACTTCGTGGAAAAGCCGTCGCAGGGTTCATCTTTCCGAGAGGTGGTGATTAACGAGTACGGAGCCATCTCAGACTGGCCGGAAGGGTTCTTTGACCAGTCTCAACAGCAGGCCGAGGAAATTTTGAGAGCTGCGGCGATGAAGCGGAAAGCAAGCAGGAGGAATAAAGATGCATAGCCTGCCCAGCGTAACGATTGACGCAGGCGTGCTCGCTGTTCCCCATGTTGATTGCGCCAAGGATGATGCTTTCCAGTACGTGGACACGCTACTGGACTGGAGCAAGTTGCTTGATGAGCCCTGGGTAGCCATTTACATGAGCGAGCGGGCTTCAGAGTCCCTTTTTGCCGATGGATTGTATCCACTGAGGGATCAACTCAGAGAACTGTTTAATGCCCACGGCATAGTAGAATACGACGTCAATACGGTTGCGAGAATTGCCAACCAGCTTCTGGCGATCACTCCATCCTTTGAAACCTACTATCGGGTCAAGGATGTCTTGTCAGAACATTTGGAAACAGATCCGGATGTTATTCGCCTGACAACCCATGACGGCCTCCAGTCCGATCTTGCCCGATGCATCACGTTGATCGCCGTCCTACGCAAGCACTGCTCCCAACCTCTTGGTGGCCATTCGCTCATACTAAGAGAAGCGCCCAAACAGGTAATCCAGGTAAGAGCCCATATTCACGAGCTCGAACATTCCAGAGACGATATCCCTGTCTTGCCATGCCCGCCCGAGTTATTTGAAGGCGATGTGTTGGTCTGTGACGATTTTCGAGGGCTGATCGATTGTCTCGATGAATCCGCCATTCTGGTTGGCGCGTCTGACGACCTTGGAATTGATCTAGCCGTCCGAATCGCTCTGTTCAAAAATGCAATTGCGCAAGGTGATTCCCCTGACTGGAGCGGCGTGGTTGTTCCAGCCATTGGGTCCAGATTCCGGGAGTTGTGCCAGCAGGTTTGTGCCGACCAAGGGGACTCCGTGCCACCCAAGATTCTCCGATCAATCATTGAGACTATCAAAGGAGACAATCTACCCGCCGTACACGCTCTTCGGACAGGGCCAGGCGGAAATGACCCGCAAAGAATGCGTGGCTCTGATAAGGCGCAGCGTCGAGATATCGATAGGGAATTCCACCTTCATTACTGGGAGTGCGCCGACGGGACAGTCGAGTTGGCGTCCGTGGTTTATCACAACGATTTTTCAATTCCGGGATGATGCCGATGCAGGATGTTTGGCAATACAGCACCATTCATAACAGCGCCTGCAAGGTCATTGAAGAACAGACCTTGTGGGGGCAGACGGTGTGCCGTGTCTGGTTGCCGAACCAGGACGCGGT
>PFGT01000109.1 GCA_002782005.1 Hydrogenophilales bacterium CG12_big_fil_rev_8_21_14_0_65_61_21
GCCTGATCGCCCCGATCGCCATGGAAGAGGGTCTGCGTTTCGCTATCCGCGAAGGCGGCCGTACCGTCGGTGCCGGCGTCGTCGCCAAGGTCATCGAATAACAACAGCAAGTAGCCGGTAGCCAGTAGTGGGTAGTCACCCCCCCGCCCGCTACCCGCTACCCGCTAAATGCTACGAGCTAAATAAAATGCAAAGCCAAAAAATTCGCATCCGTCTCAAGGGTTACGACTACAAGCTGATCGACCAGTCGGCGCTGGATATTATCGAAACCGCCAAGCGTACTGGCGCCGTGGTCATGGGTCCCGTGCCGCTGCCGACCAGCATCGAGCGCTTTGACTTATTGCGTTCACCACACGTCAACAAGACCTCGCGCGATCAGTTGGAAATTCGCACCCATAAGCGCCTGATGGATATAGTCGATCCTACCGACAAGACCGTCGATGCCTTGATGAAACTGGATTTGCCGGCTGGTGTGGATGTGGAGATCAAGCTGCAATAACGATTTGGATTGGACAAATCCGAAAAGGCGGGTAGAATCCCGCCTCTTCGTTTTGGGCTGTATTTTTTTGTAATCCGCCGGCCAATTGAAGTCGGCGCCTTGTAAAGGGAACTAGAAAATGAGTCTAGGCCTTGTCGGTCGCAAGATCGGCATGACCCGCGTTTTTACCGATGATGGAGTTTCCATTCCGGTAACCGTGTTGGACATGTCGAATAACCGTGTCAGTCAGATCAAGACGGTTGCCACGGATGGCTATGACGCCATCCAGATTGCCTACGGCATTCGTAAGGCAAGTCGCGTCAATAAAGCTCAAGCCGGTCATTTTGCTAAAGCCGGCGTCGCAGCGGCACGCGGCACGGCCGAATTTCGCGTTGCTGCGGATGTGGTTGCCCTACATCAGTCAGGCGCCGCTATGAGCGTCGATATTTTCCAGGCTGGTCAGTTGGTTGATGTCTCGGGTGTAACGCAAGGTAAGGGCTTCGCCGGTACCATCAAGCGCCACCACTTCGGCTCCCAACGCGCCACCCATGGTAACTCCCGTTCCCACAATGTGCCGGGTTCCATTGGTCAGGCCCAAGACCCCGGTCGGATTTTCCCGGGCAAGCGGATGTCGGGCCATTTGGGCGCGGCGACTCGTACCGTCCAGAACCTGGAAGTGGTTCGGGTCGACGCCGAGCGTCAGCTTCTGTTGGTTAAGGGCGCCGTGCCCGGCTCCAAGGGCGGCGACGTAGTCGTTTCCCCGGCTGTCAAAGGGGGTGTCTGATGGATCTCAAGCTGATTGACGATAAGGGCCAGGACGCCGGCGCGGTTTCCGCTTCCGATACGCTTTTTGCCCGCGATTACAATGAGCCCCTGGTGCATCAGTTGGTGACGGCTTATATGGCTAATGGCCGTAGCGGTGACCGTGCTCAACTGACTCGCGCCGAGGTCCGTCACTCCACCAAGAAGCCCTTCAAACAGAAGGGTACCGGTAATGCCCGTGCCGGTATGACCTCCAGCCCGCTGTGGCGCGGTGGCGGTCGTGCCTTTCCAAACAAGCCGGACGAGAACTTCTCGCAGAAGGTAAACCGCAAGATGTTCCGCGCCGGTATGGCCGCGATCCTGTCGCAACTGGCCCGCGATGGACGTCTGCGCGTGATCGACGGCATCACCCTTGAGGCCCCCAAGACCAAATTATTGGCTGGCAAGATCAAGGGTATGGGCATCGACAACCGTGTGCTCATCATTACCCAGGAGGTGGATGACAACCTGTGGCTGTCGTCGCGCAATCTGACTAACGTGATGGTGCTTGAGCCGCGTCATGCCGACCCGGTTAGCTTGATCCGTTTCGATCAGGTGCTGATTACACGCGATGCGGTCAAGAGTTTTGAGGAGATGTACGCATGAACGCTATGAAATTCAGCGAGACGCGTCTGCTGCAGGTCATCCTCGCGCCGGTCATTACCGAGAAGGCCACGCTGATCGCGGATAAAAACGAACAGGTTGTCTTCCGGGTCGCTCCGGATGCCACCAAGCCAGAAATCAAGGCGGCGGTCGAGATGCTGTTCAAGGTCCAGGTCGAGGCGGTCAAGGTCGCCAACGTCAAGGGCAAGGTGAAGCGCACGGGACGGTTCATGGGCCGTCGGGACAACTGGAAGAAGGCCTATGTCTGCCTGGCTCCGGGCCAGGAACTCAACTTCGTGGCGGGGGAATAAGCAATGGCATTGGTTAAGGTAAAACCCACTTCCGCGGGCCGTCGCGCCGTGGTCAAGGTGGTTACACCCGGACTGCACAAGGGCAAGCCGGTCTCGGCGCTGGTCGAAAAGCAGAATCGTGGTTCTGGCCGTAACAATAATGGCCATATCACCACTCGTCACAAGGGCGGCGGTCATAAGCAACACTACCGCATCGTTGATTTCAAACGGAACAAGGACGGCATCCCGGCCAAGGTTGAGCGGATCGAATACGACCCAAACCGTAGCGCCCATATCGCTCTGCTTTGCTATGCCGATGGCGAGCGTGCCTACATCATCGCGCCGCGTGGCGTTGAGGCTGGCACAGCGCTAATGAACGGCTCCGAGGCTCCGATCAAGCCGGGCAACTGCTTGCCGCTGCGCAACATACCGGTCGGCTCGACGATACACTGCATCGAGATGCTGCCAGGCAAGGGCGCCCAATTGGCCCGCTCGGCTGGTGCCTCCGTACAGCTTCTGGCTCGCGAAGGCAGCTATGCTCAGTTGCGACTGCGGTCCGGCGAAATTCGCAGGGTCCATGTCGATTGTCGCGCAACGATAGGCGAAGTTGGCAATGCCGAGCATAGCCTGCGTTCTATCGGCAAGGCTGGTGCCATGCGCTGGCGTGGCGTTCGACCCACTGTACGCGGCGTCGTCATGAACCCGGTCGATCACCCGCACGGTGGTGGCGAAGGTCGCACCGGCGAAGGTCGTGTACCGGTTTCGCCTTGGGGGCAGCCTACCAAGGGCTACCGTACTCGTAGCAACAAGCGCACGGACGGCATGATCGTGCGTCGTCGGCAGAAATAAGAGGTAAGTCGATATGGCTCGTTCAGTAAAAAAAGGTCCGTTCATCGACGGCCATCTGTTGAAGAAGGTGGAAGCGGCTCAAGCCGGCAAGGACAAGCGCCCGATCAAGACCTGGTCTCGCCGATCCACCGTTCTGCCAGATTTTGTAGGGCTGACGATCGCTGTGCATAACGGCAAGCAGCATATCCCCGTGTATGTCACGGAAAACATGGTTGGCCACAAGTTGGGCGAGTTCTCGTTGACTCGTACCTTCAAAGGCCATGCCGCCGACAAGAAAGTCAAGAAGTAGGAGCCGAGCATGGAAGTTTCCGCTATTTTGCGCGGTACCCGGATGTCCGCACAGAAGGCCCGTCTGATGGCTGATCTGGTGCGCGGCAAGCCCGTCGAGAGCGCTATCAGTATTCTAACCTTCACCCCGCGCAAGGCCGCCGAGGTCATGCGCAAGGTTCTGGAATCCGCGATTGCCAACGCCGAGCACAATGAGGGCGCCGACATCGACGAGTTGACGGTCAAACGCATTTATGTCGACGAGGGACCATCCCTGAAGCGCTTTACCGCACGCGCCAAGGGCCGCGGCAACCGTATCCACAAACCCACCTGTCACATCACTGTGACGGTTGGCGACTGAGGTAGAGTATGGGACAGAAAATACATCCGATCGGTTTCCGCCTGAGCGTTAACCGTAACTGGTCCTCGAAGTGGTATGCCAACAGCAAGAACTTTGCCACAACCCTGCGCGAAGACATCAAGGTTCGCGAGTTCCTGAAAAAGAAGTTGGCTCATGCCTCGCTCAGCAAGATTCTGATCGAGAGGCCCGCCAAGAACGCCCGCATCACCCTATTCTCGGCTCGCCCAGGCGTTGTGATCGGCAAAAAAGGCGAGGATATCGAGAACCTGCGCAAGCAGCTCGCCAGCATGATATCCGTGCCGGTGACGCTGAACATCGAGGAAGTGCGCAAACCTGAGCTGGACGCGCAGATCATCGCCGCTTCCATAGCGACTCAGCTGGAAAAGCGGATCATGTTCCGTCGCGCCATGAAGCGTGCCATGCAAAACGCAATGCGGTTCGGCGCCCAAGGTATCAAGGTCATGAGTGCCGGCCGTTTGAACGGCGCTGAAATTGCCCGTACTGAGTGGTATCGCGAAGGTCGCGTACCTCTCCATACCCTGCGGGCCGATATCGATTATGGTTTCGCCGAGGCCCACACAACCTATGGCCTCATCGGGATCAAGGTTTGGGTCTACAAGGGCGAGACCTTGGCTCGCGGCGACAAGCCGGTTGCCGCGCCCGAGCCTGAGCGCAAGGGTCGCCGACCCGCCGCGCGGGCAGGAAAGGAGTAATAAATGCTACAGCCCAGTAGAAGAAAATACCGCAAGGAACAAAAGGGCCGTAACACCGGCTTGGCTACGCGCGGCGCCAAGGTCAGTTTCGGCGAGTATGGTCTGAAGGCGATCGGCCGCGGCCGCCTTACCGCTCGCCAGATCGAAGCGGCTCGCCGTGCCATGACCCGCCACATCAAACGGGGCGGGCGTATCTGGATACGCATTTTCCCGGACAAGCCGATCTCCTCCAAACCCGCCGAAGTTCGTATGGGTGGCGGTAAGGGTAACCCGGAGTACTGGGTTGCTGAGATACAGCCAGGCAAGGTGCTTTATGAAATGGATGGCGTAACCGAGGAGTTGGCGCGCGAGGCATTCCGCCTGGCGGCAGCCAAGCTGCCCATCGCCACCACGTTTGTCACCCGTCATTTTGTTGGGGTCTGATTATGAAAGCCAATGAACTTCGTACCAAGGGTAGCGAAGAACTGCAAAATGAGCTCAAGGAATTGTTGCGCGCCCAGTTCAGCTTGCGGATGCAAGTCGCGACCCAACAGACCAACAAGACTCATGATATTCGCCGGGTACGCCGAGATATTGCCCGTGTTCGTACCGTGATGCACGAGTCCAGGCCTAAGGCCGGGAATTGACGAGGTAGATGAAGATGGTCGAACAGGAAAAAACCAAGATTGCGCGTTCATTGACTGGTATGGTGGTGAGCGACAAGATGAACAAGACGGTCACCGTGCTGGTGGAGCGTCGGGTCAAGCACCCGCTATATGGCAAGATTATTCGTCTTTCTAAAAAGTATCACGCACACGACGAAGAAAACGGCTGCCATGAAGGCGATACCGTGGTAATTGAAGAGTGCCGGCCTCTCTCTAAGAGCAAGGCATGGAAGGTGGTGCGCGTGGTTGAGCAGGCAAAGGTTATTTAATTATTTTTTAATTCGCTTGCACAGCCGATCGATTATGAATATAATCATCGGCTTCCTTGGTCCCAGGCGTTCTGGGGCTTAACCCTTCGGGATCCAAAACTGGCCTGACCGCACTACAGCGTGACAGGGTAAGTTGGAGTAGAGATCATGATTCAAATGCAGTCCATACTCGATGTGGCTGACAACACGGGTGCGCGTTCGGTTATGTGCATCAAGGTGTTGGGCGGCTCCAAGCGGCGATACGCAGGTGTCGGCGACATTATCAAGGTCAGCATTAGGGATGCCGCGCCGCGCAGTCGCGTTAAAAAAGGCGACGTGTACAGCGCTGTCGTAGTTCGTACCGCCAAGGGCGTTCGCCGTTCGGATGGTTCACTGGTCAAGTTCGACGGCAATGCCGCCGTTCTCCTTAACGCCAAGCTGGAGCCGATCGGGACCCGTATTTTTGGGCCGGTCACGCGCGAATTGCGTACGGAGCGATTTATGAAAATCGTCTCTCTGGCCCCTGAAGTTTTGTAAGGAGTCCGGCTATGAACAAGATTCGCCGTGGTGATGAGGTCGTCGTTTTGACCGGTAAGGATAAGGGTAAGCGTGGCACCGTTTTGTCTGTGCTCGAAGGTAGGCTGGTGGTAGAAGGCGTAAATCGCGTCAAGCGAGCCGTCAAGCCGAATCCTATGCGTGGCACTACGGGCGGTTTTGTGGACAAAGATATGCCCATCGATATCTCTAATGTCGCCATTTTTAACCGGCTGAGCGGCAAGGGCGATCGTGTGGGGATAAAGACGCTAGAGGACGGACGCAAGGTGCGTTTCTATAAGTCCAACGGCGAAGTGATGGATGCGTGAGGTAACCATGGCCCGTCTAAAAGAGTTCTACAAAGAAACCGTGGCGCCGCAGCTCATGCAGCAATTCGGTTACAAGTCAGTTATGCAGGTGCCTCGTATCGAAAAGATTACCCTTAATATGGGTGTCGGCGAAGCGGTTGGCGACAAGAAGGTGCTTGACTATGCCGTGGCCGATATGGCCAAGATCGCAGGTCAAAAGCCCGTGGTGACCAAGGCCCGCAAGTCCATCGCCGGGTTCAAGATTCGCGATGGCTATCCGATCGGTTGCAAGGTGACTTTACGCAAAGAGCGGATGTTCGAATTCATCGACCGTTTGGTGTCGGTAGCCATTCCCCGTATACGTGACTTCCGCGGCGTCGGTGGCAAGGGCTTCGATGGCCGTGGCAACTACAACATGGGCATCAAAGAGCAAATCGTGTTTCCGGAGATCGAGTACGACAAGGTCGATGCTCTCCGTGGCATGAATATTACCATCACCACCACTGCGAAGACGGATGCTGAGGCCAAGGCCCTGCTGGCCGCCTTCAAGTTCCCGTTCAAGAATTGAGGTCTATATGGCCAAGAAATCGCTGATCAACCGTGAAGAGAAACGCCGCAACATGGTGAAGAAATATGCTGCCAAGCGCGCCGAACTCATATCTGTGTATGAAGACCAAGCCCGCTCGGACGATGAGCGCATGGCTGCTCGTCTCAAGATGCAGGCACTGCCGCGTGATTCGAGCCCAGTCAGGACGCGTAACCGTTGCGCCCTGACTGGTCGTCCGCGCGGCGTGTTCCGCAAGTTCGGCATGTGCCGCAACAAGATCCGTGAACTCGCCATGCAAGGCGATATTCCCGGCGTCACCAAGGCTAGTTGGTAAGGAGCAAGACGATGAGCATGAGTGATCCCATCGCCGATATGCTGACCCGCATCCGCAACGCTCAGTTGATGGAAAAAATTATGGTCCGCATGCCTTCCTCCAAGCTGAAGAAGGCAATCGCGCAGGTTCTGAAGGATGAAGGCTATATCGAGGGCTTCGCGGTACGCGAGGTAAATGGTTTGCCCGAGATGGAAGTGGCCCTCAAGTACTATGCCGGGCGCCCGGTGATTGAAAAGATCCAGCGTGTCAGTAAGCCCGGTTTACGTATCTATAAGGGTCGCGACGGTTTGCCCAAGGTGATGAATGGCCTCGGCGTGGCGATAGTTTCCACCTCCCAAGGCGTTATGACCGACCGCAAGGCGCGTGCCCTGGGTGTGGGTGGTGAAGTGTTATGTTTGGTGTCGTGAGGTAGAACATGTCCCGAGTTGCCAAGAATCCGATTCCTGTGCCGGCCGGGGTTGATGTCAACCTCACGGCGGCATCAATTACAGTCAAAGGTCCGCAAGGCGTACTCAGCCAGGGTCTAACGTCCCTGGTTATGGTTGAGCACGCCAACGGCAACCTGCAAGTTTCGCCCGCTAACGATGGCACGGCCGCCAACGCCATGTCCGGTACGACCCGCGCATTATTGGCCAACATGGTCCATGGCGTGTCCAAAGGCTTCGAGAAGAAGCTGACACTGGTCGGTGTGGGTTACCGTGCGCAAGCCCAGGGCAGCAAACTGTCGCTTACCCTGGGTTTTTCCCACCCGGTCGAACATGTCATGCCCGAAGGCGTCAAGGTCGAGACGCCCAGTCAGACAGAAATTCTGATCAAGGGTGCTGACAAGCAAAGGGTTGGTCAGGTGGCGGCCGATGTACGCGCCTACCGTTCCCCTGAGCCTTACAAGGGCAAGGGTGTTCGCTATGCCGACGAAGTGGTTTCTCTCAAAGAAACCAAGAAGAAATAATTTGGAGTCACGAGCATGGATAAAAAGATCAGACGTCTGCGCAGGGCGCGTAAAACCCGCGCCAAGATCGCGGAGCTGGCAGTGGTCCGTCTCTGCGTGCACCGCAGCAACTGCCACATTTACGCTCAAATCATTGACGCGAGCGGCGGCAAAGTTTTGGCTAGCGCCTCCAGTCAGGAAAATGAGCTGCGCGGTCAAATCAAGACCGGCGGGAATACCGAGGTGGCAAAGCTGGTGGGTCAGCGTATTGCCGAGAAGGCCAAACAGGCCGGCATCAAGGAAGTGGCCTTCGACCGCAGTGGCTACATCTACCATGGTCGGGTCAAGGCCTTGGCCGAAGCGGCCCGTGAACACGGTCTGCAATTCTGACGCGAGATTAGACAATGGCTAAATACGAACAGCAGCAAGAAGATCGCGGCGATGGCCTGCGGGAAAAAATGATTTCGGTGAACCGGGTCACCAAGGTGGTGAAGGGTGGCCGGATTCTTGGTTTTGCGGCGCTTACCGTAGTTGGCGACGGCGATGGCGGCATCGGCATGGGCAAGGGTAAGTCCCGTGAAGTCCCGGTTGCCGTTCAGAAAGCCATGGAAGAGGCTCGTCGCCGGATGGTCAAGGTTTCACTCAAGAACGGCACTCTGCATCACGCCGTAGTGGGTAAGCACGGTGCGTCCGTTGTCTTGATGCAGCCGGCATCCGAAGGTACCGGGATTATCGCTGGCGGCGCCATGCGGGCCGTGTTCGAGGTAATGGGCGTGACCAATGTTTTGGCCAAGTGTCTGGGTTCCACCAACCCCTACAATGTGGTTCGCGCCACGCTGAATGGCCTGGTGCAGATGAATACGCCTGCGGCGGTGGCTGCCAAGCGCGGCAAGACCGTGGCCGACATCCTGGAGTAAGTCATGAGCGACAAGAAGATCAAGGTCACCCTGGTCAAGAGCCCGATCGGCACGAACCAAAAGCATCGCGCTTGTGTTCGCGGTCTGGGCCTGAAGCGTCTGAATCAATCGGTCGTCCTTGAGGACACCTCCGCCGTGCGCGGCATGGTGTTCCACGTGAACTTCCTGGTGAAATGCGAGGCTGCCTGAAATGCAACTGAATACTATCAAACCTGGCAATGGCAGCAAGCACGCGCAAAAGCGCGTTGGTCGTGGTATCGGCTCCGGCCTGGGCAAGACCTGCGGCCGAGGCCATAAAGGTCAGAAATCCCGAGCCGGCGGTTTCCACAAGGTCGGTTTCGAGGGCGGCCAGATGCCTATGCATCGTCGTTTGCCCAAGCGCGGCTTCATCTCTTTGAACCGGGCCTTCAAGGCCGAGGTTCGTCTGGACGAATTGAATGCCATGCCGGTCGAAACCATCGACGTGTTGGTGCTCAAGCAAGCTGGCGTAGTACCTCAACTTGCCAAGAACGTGCGCGTGATTCTGGCTGGCAAGATCGATAAGCCGGTCAAACTGGTAGGCATTATTGCTACCAAGGGCGCCAAGGCGGCGATCGAAGCCGCCGGCGGCAGCGTCGTCGAAGCCGAAGTCTGATAGCGGAGTATCGATCTTGGCCAACCCTGCCGCCAACCTGATGCAGATGTCCGGAAAAATGGGCGACCTCAAGCGTCGCCTTTGGTTCCTGGTGGGCGCGCTGATTGTTTATCGGATCGGCGCTCATATCCCCGTGCCGGGAATCGACCCCATGGTGCTGGAGCAACTGTTCAAGAGCCAGCAGGGCGGTATTCTGGGTATGTTCAACATGTTCTCGGGCGGCGCGCTGAAGCGGTTTACGGTATTCGCCCTGGGGATCATGCCGTATATCTCCTCCTCCATTATTTTGCAGTTGCTGGCGGTTGTATCGCCCAAGATGGAAGCGCTGAAAAAGGAAGGCGAGGCAGGGCGGCGCAAGATCACCCAGTACACTCGATATGGCACTGTGTTCCTGGCTAGTTTTCAGGCATTAGGCATTGCCATCGCCCTTGAAAGTCAGGCCGGTCTGGTCCTGGACCCGGGTGTGATGTTCAGGCTGACCACGGTGATTACCCTGGTGGCGGGGACCATCTTCCTGATGTGGATTGGCGAGCAGATCACCGAGCGCGGCGTCGGCAACGGCATCTCCATCATTATCTTTGCTGGTATCGCAGCTGGCTTACCTCAAGCGATCGGCGGCACATTGGAATTGGCCCGCACCGGCGCCTTCTCCATCCCCCTGGTGTTGTTGTTGTTCGTCGCGGCCCTGCTGGTTACCGCATTGGTTGTATTTGTCGAGCGCGGTCAGCGCAAGATATTGGTGAACTACGCCAAGCGCCAGGTCGGCAACAAACTATATGGCGGCCAGAGTTCCCATTTGCCGCTAAAGCTGAACATGGCCGGTGTGATTCCGCCTATCTTTGCTTCCTCGATCATCCTGTTCCCGGCGACCCTGGGCGGCTGGTTCAGCAGCGGCGACAGCATGCATTGGCTGAAGGACGTGGCCTCGGCCCTGTCCCCCGGTCAACCGATTTACGTCATCATGTACGCGGTTGCGATTATTTTCTTCTGCTTCTTTTATACCGCATTGGTATTCAACCCCAAGGAAACGGCGGATAACCTGAAGAAGAGCGGTGCCTTTGTGCCCGGCATCCGTCCTGGCGAGATGACCTCGAAATACATCGACAAAATCATGACTCGCCTGACTCTGGTCGGCGCCGTTTACATCACGCTGGTTTGCCTGCTGCCGGAATTCCTGATCGTGAAATGGAACGTACCATTCTATTTCGGCGGCACGTCGCTATTGATTATCGTAGTGGTGACCATGGACTTTATGGCTCAGGTACAGGCCTATGTCATGACTCACCAATACGAGAGCCTCTTGAAAAAAGCCAACTTCAAGGGCGGCAACTTCCTGGCCCGCTGATTCGGGCATAAGCAAGGAAGAAGTAATTCGAATGCGGGGAGAGGTCAGCGTGACTCTCCCGAATGTCGTTTTCCGTGAACTGGAAAGCGGCCATGTGGTTCTGGGGTATATCCCCGGCAAGATGCACAAGCACTGCATCCTGCCGGGTGACAAAGTCAACGAGGAGTTGACTCCCTATGATCTGAGTCGTGCGTGCATCGTTTAGTACGCCAAGTAATAGTCGAAAAGGAGTCGAACATGCGTGTTCAAACCTCGGTGAAGAAGATTTGCCGCAAATGCAAGATCGTCAAACGCAAGGGCGTTGTCCGTGTCATTTGCAGTGAGGCGCGCCACAAGCAGCGTCAAGGTTGACGAGTTGGCTTGCAGGAATAAGCCACTCGTTGATACAATAACTAGTTTTTATCCGCACGGAGTTATTCATGGCCCGTATTGCCGGGGTGAACATCCCGAATCACAAACATGCCGAGATCGCGTTGACCGCCATCTTCGGCATTGGTCGCCCGCGTGCCCGCCTCCTTTGCGAACAAGCCGGCGTTAACCCAGCGACCAAGATGAAAGACCTGACCGACGACGCAATCGACAAGCTGCGTGACTTGGTTGGCAAATTCACGGTGGAAGGCGACCTGCGTCGCGAGGTCACCATGAACATCAAGCGTCTCATGGACCTGGGTTGCTATCGTGGTGTGCGTCATCGTCGCGGTCTTCCGTTGCGAGGGCAGCGTACCCGTACCAATGCTCGTACCCGCAAGGGCCCGCGTAGACAGATGCAAGTTAAAAAGTAAAAGTGGGTAAAACATATGGCTAAGGCAACCACCGCCCGCGTGCGGAAGAAGGTTAAGAAAAGTGTGGCGGATGCGATCGCGCATATCCACGCATCCTTCAATAACACTATCGTGACTATTACCGACCGTCAGGGCAATGCCCTGTCCTGGTTTACTGCGGGCGCGGCTGGCTTCAAGGGCTCCCGCAAGAGCACGCCGTTCGCCGCACAGGTGGCCGCCGAGAATGCCGGCAAACAGGCGCTCGAATGTGGTGTCAAGAATATCGAAGTGCGTATCAAGGGTCCCGGTCCCGGCCGTGAGTCCACCGTTCGTGCCTTGAACGCCCTTGGTTTCAAGATCACCAGCATCTCCGACGTGACGCCCATGCCGCATAACGGCTGTCGTCCCCCGAAGAAGCGCCGCGTCTGACCGAATAAGGAGATCCTCGTGGCTCGCAATACCGATCCCAAATGCCGTCAGTGTCGCCGTGAAGGCGAGAAGCTGTTCTTGAAAGGTGAGAAGTGCTTCACCGACAAGTGTTCCGTCGAACGGCGCAATCACCCGCCCGGCCAGCATGGCGCGCGTCAACTTCGCCTGTCCGGCTATGGCATTCAACTGCGTGAAAAGCAGAAGATACGCAAGATATATGGCGTGCTTGAAGGCCAATTCCGACTGACCTACAAGCGGGCAGATCAACTCAAGGGCGTGACCGGCGAAAACCTGCTTCAGTTGCTGGAATCCCGTCTGGATAGCGTCGCCTACCGTATGGGTTTTGGCGCCTCCCGTGCCGAGTCTCGCCAAGTGGTGCGCCACAATGGCATCCTGGTCAACGGTCGGCGAGTCAACATCCCGTCCTACCAAGTCAAGCCAGGCGACGTGGTCGAAGTGGCGGAGAAGGCCAAGAGCCATCTGCGCGTCAAGGGGGCTATGGAAGCCGCCGAAGGCCGTGGCTTCCCGGAGTGGGTGGCCGTCGATGCCAAGGCCTTGAAGGGTACCTACAAGGCCCGTCCGCAGCGTTCCGAACTGCCGCCCACGATCAACGAATCGCTGGTGATCGAACTGTACTCCAAGTAATCCAGTCGGCCTGATTGAAGGATTAGCACTATGTCGAATACCGGTGAACTGCTGAAACCGCGTAGCGTGGAAGTCAACAGCATTTCCCCCCGCCAGGCGCGCATCACGCTGGAACCCTTCGAGCGTGGCTACGGCTACACTCTGGGTAACGCGCTGCGCCGTATCCTCTTGTCCTCGATGCAAGGTTACGCGCCGACCGAGGTCAAGATCGTCGGCGTGGTACACGAGTACTCCGCCATGGATGGCGTTCAGGAAGATGTCGTTGACATCCTGCTCAACCTGAAGGGCCTGTCGGTGAAGCTCAACAACCGTACTGAGGCGTTGGTCTACGTCAAGAAGGACGGCGAAGGCATCGTTACTGCGGCCGATATCGAGGTTGGTCACGATGTCGAGATACTGAATCCGGACCATGTTATCGCCCATGTCACCAAGGGCGGCAAGCTGGAGATGGAGATCAAGATCGAAGCTGGGCGGGGTTACGTCCCAGCCAGCACTCGCCGCCTGGACGAGGAAACCCATTCGGTCGGCAATATCCTGATCGATGCCCTGTACAGCCCGGTCAGGAAGGTCAGCTTCAGCGTCGAAAGCGCCCGCGTCGAGCAGCGCACCGATCTGGACAAGCTGATACTGGAGATCGAGACCAACGGCGCCGTCGAGCCGGAAGAGGCGGTACGTCATGCCTCACGTCTGCTCATCGAGCAACTCAGTCCCTTTGCCGATTTGAAGGGTGTGACCCTGCCCAGCGAACAGCCCAAGCTCGCCAGCCCGCAGATGGACCCCATCCTGCTGCGTCCGGTGGACGAGCTGGAATTGACCGTGCGTTCCGCCAATTGTTTGAAGGCGGAAAACATTTACTACATCGGCGACCTGATCCAGCGTACCGAAACCGAGTTGCTCAAGACCCCGAATTTGGGCCGCAAGTCCTTGAACGAAATCAAGGAAGTGCTGGCCGCGCGTGGCCTGACCCTCGGCATGAAGCTGGAAAGCTGGCCGCCTGCGGGCTATGACAAGCCCTGATTGACCGCGAGGTATAAAGAAAATGCGTCACCGCCTATCCAACCGCAAGCTGAACCGTACCAGCAGCCATCGTTTGGCCCTGCTGCGTAACCTGTCCAACGCACTGCTCAAGCACGAGCAGATCAAGACCACGCTGCCCAAGGCCAAGGAATTGCGCCGGGTGGTGGAGCCTCTGATCACCCTGGGCAAGACCCCGACCCTGGCCAATCGTCGTCTGGCCTTCGACCGCCTGCGCGACCGCGAAATAGTGGTCAAGCTGTTCGACGAACTCGGCCCGCGCTTCAAGGCCCGTCCGGGTGGTTATCTGCGGATACTGAAATTCGGCTACCGGGTGGGCGATAATGCACCCATGGCCGTAGTCCAGATGGTAGACCGCAGTGAAGAGGCTGGCGCCGCCGAATAGGCGTGCTAGGCTGCAAAAAGGCCGGCTTTAGCCGGCCTTTTTGCTTTTAGGAGACCGCGCGCGATGATCGTACTGTTCACCGATTTCGGCTGGCAGGATCCCTATGTCGGTCAGATCAAGGCCGTCCTGAGCCAGGCCGCGCCAGGGGCGCCGATTGTCGATCTGCTCCATTCGGTAGCCAACTTCAATGCCCATGCCGGGGCGGTATTACTCGACGCCCTGGCCGGGCAATTCCCGCCCGGCTCGGTCTTTCTGGCCGTTGTCGATCCTGGTGTGGGCGGGCCGCGCGGCGCCTTGGTCGTCGAGGCGGCCGGGCGCTGGTATGTCGGTCCCGATAACGGCCTCTTGTCGATCGTTGCCGCGCGGGCTGGCGACGCCCGCTACTGGCATATCGATTGGCGGCCCGAACACTTATCTGCCAGCTTCCATGGTCGCGACCTGTTCGCGCCCATTGCCGGAGCCATTGCTGCCGGGGTCTTTCCCAGCGACAAGCTGACGTCGATTACGGCGCCCGAGGTGCATTTCGATCCAGCCGATCTGCCCCGGATCGTCTATATCGACCACTATGGCAACGCCTGGACCGGCCTGCGCGGCGGGCTAATGGCCGACGAGAAGGTGCTCATGCTGAAAGGACAACGGCGCCTAACGCACCGCTCGACCTACCATGCGGCGGCGAAAGACGAAGTATTCTGGTACGTCAACAGCGTTGGTCTGGTCGAGATCGCCGTCAACCGGGGCAGCGCGGCGGAGCAATTAAGCCTGGCCATTGGCGACCTAGTAGGAATCGAACGGCGTGCTGCAAATGCGTGACCAGTGAGGCGTGACAGAAAAGGCCTTACCGTCACACCCTAGTGTCGTGTTGCACGTTGTTTGGCACATATGCGAACAAGGAAAGACCAAGGCATCGGATGTAGGTCGGGATTCATCCCGACAACCCGGCCCATGGAACCCGCGTCGTCGGGATAAATCCCGACCTACAAAACCCCGCTGACATGCCCGGC
>PFGT01000063.1 GCA_002782005.1 Hydrogenophilales bacterium CG12_big_fil_rev_8_21_14_0_65_61_21
CAGGTCGGTCGTACCAGCCTCGGTCGAAAGGCCCCAAGCGCCGCCGGGAGCGATGGCGAAGGCACGCGGGACCGGCGAGGCAAGAAATTGCTGGTAGCCCGCCTTGCCCCTGGCGTCGAGGTGGGGTACGGCATCAACATCGGTAGTCGCGGCAGCTTGGCCGTGGCCGCTGCTGGCAAGCAGCAGCGCCATAATTAGAGTGAGTCCGCGCGTCGACATGGCTAGAGTATAGGCGGTCTATTCGCGGCCCTCATCCGGCATCAGTTCCTGAATCTTGCGCGTCAGGGTGTTGCGGCCCCAGCCGAGCAGGTTGGCGGCCTCGATGCGGCGGCCGCCGGTGTGGATGAGGGCGACCTGGATCAGGGTGCGTTCGAACTCCGCCGTCAGGTCGTTCAGGATGCCGGCCTCGCCCCTGGCCAGCCTGGCCTGGGCGGTGCGGCCGAGGGCCTCGGCCCAGTCGAGTGCATCGGTAATGGGGTCTTGCAGTGCGTCTGGCGGCAGGTCCTTGGCCTCGATCACCTGGCCGGGGGCCATGACGGTCAGCCAGTGGCAGAGGTTTTCCAGTTGCCGGACGTTGCCTGGGTAGGGCAGTGAAGCGAGTGCCTTGATGGCCTCCTCGGAGACCTGCTTGGCCTCGACGCCCAGCTCGTGCGCGCTCTTTTGCAGGAAGTGACGAATCAACAGCGGGATGTCTTCGCGCCGTTCGCGCAGCGCCGGCAATTTGATGCGAATGACGTTCAAGCGGTGGAACAGGTCTTCCCGGAACTGACCATGACGGACGCGATTTTCCAGGTCCTGGTGGGTGGCGGCGATGACCCGGACGTTGACCCGTATCGGGCTGATGCCGCCGACCCGGTAGAACTCGCCGTCGGCCAGCACGCGCAATAGCCGGGTCTGTAGTTCGGAGGGCATATCGCCGATCTCGTCCAGAAACAGGGTACCGCCGTCGGCCTGCTCGAAGCGGCCGCGGCGTGAAGCCGCAGCGCCGGTGAAGGCGCCGCGTTCGTGGCCGAACAGTTCTGATTCCAGCAGGTCCTTGGGTATCGCGGCGGTGTTCAGGGCGATGAAGGGCGCCACCTTGCGCGGGCTGTGCCGGTGCAGGGCGTGGGCGACCAGTTCCTTGCCGGTGCCGGTCTCGCCGGTAATCAAGACGGTGGCGTGCGATTGGGCGAGCCGGCCGATGGCGCGGAACACGTCCTGCATGGCCGGGGCCTGGCCCAACATGCCTTGGCTGGCGGCGGCCTCCTGACCGTCGATGTTTTCCTCGCCGTGGCCACTCTCTTCCAGGGCGCGGTGGATCAGGGTCATGGCGTGGTTGATGTCGAACGGCTTGGGTAGGTATTCGAAGGCGCCGCCCTGAAAGGCCGAGACGGCGGAATCGAGGTCCGAATAGGCGGTCATGATGATGATTGGTGTCTTGGGTAGCCGTGCCTTGAGCTGGCTCATGAATTCCAGACCGTCCATACCCGGCATACGGATATCCGAGACGATCGCCCCGGCGCTTTCGGTTTCCAGTGCGGCCAGTGCGGACTCGGCCGATTCGAAGATGCGGTGGGGCAGGTTCTCGCGTTTCAGCGCCTTTTCGAAGACCCAGCGGATGGAACGGTCGTCGTCGACGATCCAGACAGGTTTCATGGTTGGCTCTCGCTAGATGGGCAGGCCGTCCCTTGGACGGGTAGATAGATCGAGAAACAGGTCAGGCCGGGCTCACTGACCACATGAATCACGCCCTCGTGGCGCTGGATCAGGCTTTGGGCCAGGGTCAGGCCGACGCCGGTGCCGTTCTCGCGACCGGACACCAGGGGAAAGAATATCTTGTCCTGCATATCGCTCGGAATACCCGGGCCATAGTCGACGATGTCGATGCGGGCCGCGAGTTTCCAGCGTTTCATGACCAGCGTCACCTGCCGGCTGATGCGCGTCGAAAATCGGATGCGCCCCTTGCCATCGTTGGCCTGGGCGGCGTTGCGGGCGACGTTGAGGATGGCCTGGATCAATTGCTCCTGGTCGCCCTGTATTTCCGGCAGGCTGATGTCATAGTCGCGCTCGATGGTCAGATCAGGAAACTCGGCCAGAACGAGGTTGCGGACCCGTTCCAGCACCTCGTGCAGGTTGACTGCCCGGATTTCCGGACGTTTGGCCGGGGTCAACCAGCGGTCGAGCAGACCTTGCAAACGGTTGGTTTCCTGGATGATGACCTGGGTGTATTCGGACAGGTCGGCGCCGTTCAACTCCGCTTCCAACAGCTGCGCCGCGCCGCGGATGCCGCCCAACGGGTTGCGAATCTCGTGCGCCAGTTGCTTGAGCAACATCTGGGCGGTCTGCGCCTGGGCCATGGCCTGCTCGTCACGAGCGATCCTGACGCTGCTGCCGGCATGGAATTCGAGGACCACCGCGCCGTCCGCATCTTCGATCGGGGTGATGGCCAGATTCAGGATCAGTGTTTCGTCGCCTATCTCGATCGGGATTTGATGCTCGGTAAAGCTGACGCCTTCCCGTAATGCGCTGTCCAATGCCCGCACCAGATCGGTGCGCTCTTTCATGATCGCCGACAGCGGCCGGCCCCGGCTATGGTAAGCGGAAATGCTGAATAGGTTTTCGGCCGCCGGGTTGATGTGCCGGACGATGCGCCGCTCATCGATGATGAGTACGGCGGTGGCGAGTATGTCCAGTCCGGGGCAGATGTCTTTCATGGCTCACTTGGTCGGTGTGTTCCTTGAGGATGAGCAATAAGCGGGCCATCGATGATGAAACGGCGCCTATTTGATCCGCGCCAGTTCCTTATCCAGCATCTCGATGTTTTTCTCATGCAGCCGGACGTTTTCGGCCAGCTTTTGTTGCTCGACTGTGGGTCGTTTGGCGGCCGTGGAGAGTGTCGCCCTTGCGCTGGCCAGGTTTCTTTGCTCATTGCGCCGCTCTTCTTCCAGCAGTGTTCGCCGGACATCGTCGCGCTTGTGCTGGGTCGCTGCATCCACCTTGGGAAAGTTGGCCGGGCTGGCCTTGTAGCTGGGCCTGCCGTGTTGCCGGGACAGGGTTATTGTCACTGGTCCGCCCGGTGCGGCGTCCGCGAACTTGATTGCGCCGGGGCGGTATTTATCCGTGTAGGTGACGTTGCCGTCACGGTCGACAATTTTGTAGAACGCGGCCTGGCAGGGCGTGGCCAGAATCGAGAGGATAAATGCGGCGGTGAGGGCGGCTCGGGATTTCAACATGGCCCGAGTTTAAGGAATGAATAGGCGACGGGCAACGGAAAAGGGCGGCCGCAGCCGCCCTTTTCCGTTTGACCGAGGCCGGTCAGACTGAGTAGTACATGTCGAACTCGATCGGATGGGTGGTCATGCGCATCCGCGTGACCTCTTCCATCTTCAGCGCGATATAGGCGTCGATGAAGTCGTTGCTGAACACGCCGCCCTTGGTCAGGAACTCGCGGTCCTTGTCCAGCGCGTCCAGGGCCATGTCCAGGCTGTGGCAGACGGTCGGAATCTTGGCCTCTTCCTCGGGCGGCAGGTCATAGAGGTTCTTGGTCGCCGGATCGCCGGGGTGAATTTTGTTCTGAATGCCGTCCAGGCCAGCCATCATCATGGCGGTGAAGGCCAGGTAGGGGTTGGCGATGGGGTCGGGGAACCGGACCTCGATGCGGCGGGCCTTGTCGGACGAGACATGCGGGATGCGGATGGAGGCGGAGCGGTTGCGCGCCGAGTAGGCCAGCATCACCGGGGCCTCGAAGCCAGGCACCAGGCGCTTGTAGGAGTTGGTGCCGGGGTTGGTGAGGGCGTTCAGGGCATGGGCGTGCTTGATGATGCCGCCGATGTAATACAGGGCGGTCTCGGATAGTCCCGCGTAGCCGTTGCCGGCGAACAGGTTCTTGCCATCCTTCCAGATCGACTGATGACAGTGCATCCCGGAGCCGTTGTCGCCGACGATGGGCTTGGGCATGAAGGTGGCGGTCTTGCCATAGGCGTGGGCGACGTTATGCACCACGTATTTCAGTATCTGGGTCCAGTCGGCGCGCTGGGTCAGGGGCGCGAACCGGGTGCCGATCTCGCATTGGCCGGCGGTGGCCACTTCGTGGTGGTGGACCTCGACCGGCACGCCCATATCTTCCATGGCCAGGCACATGGCCGAACGGATGTCCTGCAACGAGTCTATCGGGGGCACCGGGAAGTAGCCGCCCTTGACCTTGGGACGGTGGCCGATATTGCCGGATTCGGTCTGCTCGCCGGACGACCAGGCGGCCTCTTCGGAATGGATTTTGACGTGGCAGCCGGACATGTCGTCGGCCCAGGTCACCGAGTCGAAGATGAAGAATTCGGGCTCGGGCCCGAAGTAGACGGTGTCGCCGACGCCGGTGGACTTGAGGTAGGCCTCGGCGCGCTTGGCGATGGAACGTGGGTCGCGGTCATAGCCCTTGCCGGTATCCGGCTCGATGACGTCGCAGGTCAGGATGAGGGTGGGCTCATCCATAAACGGATCGATGTTGGCGGTGTCCGGGTCCGGCATCAGCAGCATGTCGGAGGCCTGAATACCCTTCCAGCCGGCGATGGACGAGCCGTCGAAGGCGTGGCCTTCGCTGAACTTGTCTTCATCGAAGGCCGAAACTGGCACGGAAACGTGCTGTTCCTTGCCGTGGGTGTCGGTAAAGCGGAAATCGACGAATTTGATGTCGTTTTCCTGGACCATTTTCATTACGTCGGCGGCCGCCATAATTCACTCCTAATCACAGATTGCACGGAAATTTAAGGTAACTACTCAGTAGGCTGTTAAAGCACATGCCATGCCAGCCAAAATCGTGAATCTCGCCATTGTGCCATAAGCGATATGGACGCAAAGCTGAATTTTGCTGCACCAAAATGATGCGTAAGGCACTTAATTAGTGCGTCAATCAGTGCGTCATAGGCTTGTATGGTCGCCGGTCGTACAATCGCGCCGGTTTATCCAGCTCAAAGATTGCCATGCCCGATCGCTACGCCGTATTCGGCAACCCTATCACCCACTCGAAATCGCCGCGCATCCAGGCCGAGTTCGCCCGCCAGACCGGCCAGGACTTGGTTTATGAGGCCATCGAGGCGCCGCTGGCCGGGTTTGCCGACGCGGTGATGGCATTCCGCGCGGCCGGCGGTCGAGGCTGCAATGTCACTGTGCCGTTCAAGGAACAGGCCTATGCCTTGGCGACCTGGCGCAGTGAGCGTGCGAAGGCCGCCGGGGCGGTCAATACCTTAAGTTTCGCCGACGACGAAATACGCGGCGACAACACCGATGGCATCGGTCTAGTACGTGATTTGACCGATAACCTGGGCCTTGATCTGGCCGGTAAACGTATTTTGTTGCTGGGCGCTGGCGGCGCCGCCCGCGGCGTCGGTTTGCCGGTGATGGAGTGCAAGCCGGCCGAGTTGTTTATTGCCAACCGCACCGCCGACAAGGCGCGCGAACTGGCAGCCCGGTTCAATTGTCATGGTGGCGGTTACGATGCCTTGCCAGGGCATTGTTTCGATCTCATTGTCAACGCCACCGCTGCCAGCCTGGCAGGAGATATGCCACCCTTGCCCAATGACATCTTCGCGCCGGGTGGCTTGGCTTACGACATGATGTACGGCCGCGACACGCCCTTTCTGGCCTTTGCTCGCGCACACGGGGCGCACTGCTCGGATGGCCTGGGCATGTTGGTCGAGCAGGCGGCCGAGGCCTTCTTCGTCTGGCGCGGGCTGCGACCCGATAGCGCGCCGGTCATCAAGTTATTGCGGGAGGCATGATGGGACGGTGGTTCTGGCGCGGCGGTCTGGTCGTCATGATCCTGGTTGCCTATATGCAGGTCGGTTTTTTTACTGCGGTGCTCTGGTGGAAGTACTTCAATCCATCTAACACGGCCTTCATGGCGGCCGGCCTCGACCGCTTGCAGGAAAAGAAAGGCCCGGATGCCGAGCTGCGCCACAAGTGGGTCGGTTATGACCGCATCGCCAACAATCTGAAGCGGGCGGTGGTGGCCGCTGAGGATAGCCGTTTCCTCGAACACGACGGCTTTGACTGGGAAGGCATGCAGAAGGCCATGGAAAAGGACCTGAAAAAGGGCCGCATCGTCGCCGGCGGCTCGACCATCAGCCAGCAACTGGCCAAGAACCTGTTCCTGTCGCCCTCTAAGAACCCGTTGCGCAAGGTTCAAGAGGCGGCAATCACGGTCATGATCGAGCAACTCTGGGGTAAGCGCCGCATCCTGGAGGTGTACATGAACGTGATCGAATGGGGTAACGGCATTTATGGCGCCGAGGCGGCGGCGCATCGCTACTTCAAGACCTCGGCCGCCGGCCTGGGGCCTGGCCAAGCAGCGCAGATGGCGGCCATGATTCCCAATCCGCGCTATTACGAGACCCACCGCGTGGCGCGCGGCCTGCTTTATCGGCAGGGCATCATCGCGGCGCGTATGTGGCAGGCCAGCGTACCGCGCTGATCGTTACGCCCACCACGCCGCCGAAGATCAACACTGTTTTTCCGTGCGGCATCCGACAGGCTCCTGGTGGGCATCCAAATCAAAAAGTGAGGTTCATGTCCGCCGGAATGACCACGTTCTGGTAGTAGCGGGCGGGGTCCGCGAGCTTCGCGCCATCGATCAGGTCGCGCTCGCTCATGCCGAACAGCGGGACATTGAGCGGACAGGCCAGCACCTCGCCCCCCTCGGCGATGAACATGAAGAACAGATCCTCCACCAGCGGCAAATCCATTTCATCCATTCGTTTCATCACCGCCGCGCCCACTTCCGGCATGTCTGGCAGGCAGGTGAGCGCAGCCACCTTGTCCCGGTGCAACGCGTTCACGCCACGCGAGCCGAAGAACACCGTCACCTTGGCGCCTTGTCTGAGCAGGCTCAAGGCCGTCATCATGGCGTTGAACACCTGGCAAAGTTCATCGTGAAAACACATGATCGAAACATTTTTAACCGGTTTGCCCATGGTCGCTTCTCCTCTGCAATCGGGTTGGAAAAGTGGCTGGTGTACTCAAGCCACGCGGGACATCTCGACCAGAAAATTGTCCCGGTCGTGTCCCCAAAAGAATGTTGACGAAGCAGCCCAAGCACGGCTAACATTCCAACACAGTTTAGATTGTTAGATAGTGGTGAGTGAAATGCAAGTAAAAGATATGCTCTATGCCCAAGTGGCACGTATTGGCAAAGCGGTCTCCAGTCCCAAGCGGCTGGAGCTGATCGAGTTGCTTGCGCAAGGCGAAAAGTCGGTCGAGCGGTTGGCTGCCGAGGCCGGGATTTCAGTCAAGCTGGCCAGCGCGCATCTCAAGGAACTGCGCCAGGTCCACTTGGCGGAGACGCGCAGGGAGGGCAAACACGTTTATTACCGGCTTACCGGCGAGGCCGTGGCGGATTTTTGGGTGGCGATTCGCTCCCTGGCCGAGGATCGCCTGCTGGAACTGCGCGCGGCATTGGCCAAGCTGTCCGATCATGTCCATGAATTGACCCCCATGAGCCGGGACGAAATTCTCGACCTGGCCAAGCGTGGCGATGTCGTGATACTGGACGTGCGACCCGAGACCGAGTTCGCCGCCGGACACCTGCCCTATGCTCAATCCATGCCGTTAGCGGAGGTACAAAAACGCTTGGCCGACCTGCCGCACGACAAGCCTGTGGTGGCCTATTGCCGAGGGCCGTTTTGCCTGATGGCGAAAGAGGCGGTGGAACTATTGAACAAGGAAGGTTTCAGGGCCATCCGTCTGGAAGACGGGGTGGCAGAGTGGCGGGCACACGGCCTGCCGGTGGAAATTAACCCGTAATAGGAGAAAATCATGCATACCCTTTTTGTCCTCAACGGCGCCCCTTATGGCGACGAACACACCTACAACGGTCTGAGGTTGGCCGGCGCGCTGGCGCGCGATGCCGCCCAGGAGGTTCGCGTCTTCCTGATGGGTGACGCGGCCATCGCCGCAAAAAACGGCCAGCAGGTGCCCAGTGGCTTTTACAACCTGCAGGTAATGCTCAACAAGCTCATTCGGCCGGGCCCCGGTCGGGTGGGTGTCTGCGGTACCTGCATGACCGCGCGCGGCATGACCGAGGCTGAACTGGTGCCAGGCGCGCATCGTGGCTCGATGGATGAACTGGCGGAATGGACGAACTGGGCCGACAAGGTCCTGGTTTTTTAACGAGGTGACTACCGTGGTTTTCAGGTGTGGCCCCACGAGGCGGAGAAACAGAACGTCAAGACCTACCTGGGAATCTGACTGACATGGGCAATTGCTGCAACGACAAGTCCTGCACCCTCGACCAGTTGCAATCTCGCCAGGGCGCGACACTTTGGCTCGTGCTGGTGCTCAATGCCGTGATGTTCATGGTCGAGCTGGCCGCAGGTCTGATGGCCGGCTCGGTTTCCCTGCTGGCGGACTCGCTGGATATGCTGGGCGACGCACTGGTCTATGCCTTCAGTCTCTGGGTGGTGGGCCGGGGCGCGCTCTGGAAGGCGCGGGCGGCCGTCAGCAAGGCGGCGGTAATGGCCGCTTTCGGGCTGTTCGTGGCGGGAGAGGTCGTATACAAACTGCTCGCGCCGCAGCCGCCGAGCTTCGAAACCATGGGAGAGATCGGTTCCCTGGCGCTGGCCGTCAACACGCTCTGTTTCGCCGTGCTGTGGCGGCACCGGGCCGAGGACATCAACATGCGTTCGGTCTGGCTGTGCTCGCGTAACGACCTGTTTGCCAACCTGGCCGTACTGCTGGCGGCGCTGGCGGTCTGGCGGACCGCATCGCCCTGGCCGGACATCGTCGTGGGCGCCTTCATCTGCGGGTTGTTTCTACATTCCGCCTGGGTCGTCGCCAAAGAGGCTCGGCGCGAATTGCGCACGGCGCATGACCCGCTCCGGACACGGCCATGAATCGCAAACTTACCCCGGGCATGATGCGCATCCTGGCGCTCGTCGCTGCCCTGTCCCTAGCCACTGCGGCCCAAGCGGCTGAAGACGCGGCAAATGCGCGCGAGGCCATCGTGGTCAAGGCCTTGTCCGATTATCTTGATTTTGCCGAATATGGCGACAGCCTCATACGGCCCGGGCAATTCACGGCAGATGAATGGAAGCGGGTTCTCATTGTCGATACGCGTGATGCCGCTCAGTACCAGCGGGGGCATATCCCCGGAGCGGTGAATATCGAATGGCGCCAGGTGGTGGCTCGCCGCAACGAACTGGCCAAGGACCGGCCCGTGGTGATGTACTGCAATAGCGGATCGCTTTCGGCCCAGGCGGTCTTTGCCCTGCGTCTGCTGGGTATGGAAAACGTGCAGGTATTGCAGGACGGCCTGGTTGGCTGGAAAGCGAAGGGAGGTTTCGCGGCCAGCGCCGTCGGCCGCGATTAGCCCCTTGCCAGCGCCTTCGCCAGGGCATCGGCCATGGAGCCACCGGCCGACTCAGTCTGGCGCGACCTTGCCAGCGCACGGGGCGGTATCCGTTCCTGACCGGTTTGCCGGGGTTGTACCTCGTCGCTCATCCGCATAGTCAGCGCAATGCGTTTGCGTGACAGGTCCACCTCCAACACCTTGACCCGGACGATGTCGCCGGCCTTGACCACCTCGCGCGGGTCTTTGACGAAGCGATTGGCCAGGGCGGAGACATGCACCAGGCCATCCTGGTGTACGCCGATGTCGACGAAGGCGCCGAAGTTGGCGACGTTGGTCACCACACCTTCCAGCATCATGCCGGGTTGCAGGTCTTTCAGGCTCTCAATGCCTTCCTTGAAGGTCGCGGTCTTGAATTCCGGGCGCGGGTCGCGGCCGGGTTTTTCCAGTTCCTGCAAAATATCCTGCACGGTTGGCAGGCCGAAGCGCGTGTCGGTGTATCGCCTGGCGTCCAGCCGGCGCAGCACATCGCTATTACCGATGAGGCCCTTCACCGTGGTCTTGGTCTCGGCCAGGATGCGCTCGATCACCGGGTAGGCTTCCGGATGAACCGACGAGGCGTCGAGCGGGTTGTCGCCGCCCTGGATACGCAAGAAGCCGGCGGCCTGCTCGAAGGTCTTGGCGCCCAGGCGCGGCACTGCTTTAAGCGTTTCGCGGTTGGGGAACGCGCCATGTTCGTCGCGCCAGGCGACAATATTGGCGGCCAGATTGGCATTGAGTCCGGATACCCGGGCCAGCAGCGGGGCCGAGGCGGTGTTGAGGTCGACCCCGACCGCGTTCACGCAGTCCTCGACCGTCGCGTCAAGTCCGTGTGCCAACCGGGTCTGCGAGACGTCGTGCTGGTACTGGCCAACGCCGATGGCCTTGGGCTCGATCTTGACCAGCTCGGCGAGCGGGTCCTGTAGCCGGCGGGCGATGGATACCGCGCCGCGCAGGCTGACGTCGAGTTGTGGGAACTCGCGGGCGGCGAAGGCGGAGGCGGAATAGACCGAGGCCCCGGCCTCGCTGACCACCACCTTGGCCAGTTTCGCTTCCGGCAAATGCTGGATCAGCTCCGCCGCCAACCGGTCGGTCTCCCGGCTGGCGGTGCCGTTGCCGATGGCGATCAGCTCGACGCCGTGCTTCTTCGCCAGTGCGGCCAGGGTATGCAGTGAGCCTTGCCAGTCGTTGCGCGGTTCGTGCGGGTAGATGGTGGCGGTGTCGAGCAGCTTGCCGGTGCGGTCCACCACCGCCACCTTGACCCCGGTGCGGATGCCCGGGTCCAGCCCGATCACCGCCTTGGGGCCGGCCGGCGCGGCCAGCAAGAGGTCCTTCAGATTGGCGCCGAAGACCCGGATGGCCTCCGCCTCGGCCTTCTCGAACAGAGCGTTGAATAGTTCCAGTTCCAGATGCAGCGATAGCTTGATCCGCCAGGTCCAGCGGATTGTGTCGGCCAGCCAGCGGTCAGCCGGGCGGCCGCTGTCGCGGATGCCCCAGTGGCTGGCGATCATGCCTTCGCAGGTATTGGCGGACTTGCCGGTGGCGGCATCCTGCAAATCCTCCGGCAGTTTCAGCTCCAGCCGCAGCACACCCTCGTTGCGGCCTCGGAACAGGGCCAGCGCCCGGTGCGACGGCAGCGCCTTGAGCGGCTCGGAATAGGCGAAATAGTCACGAAACTTCTGGCCTTCGTCCTCCTTGCCGTCCTGCACGGTCGAGACCATCACGCCATAGTCCTGCAGATGACCGCGCAGCCGGCCGAGCAATTCGGCCGCCTCGGCAAACTTTTCCATCAATATCTGACGGGCGCCGTCCAGGGCGGCCTTGGCGTCGGCTACGCCCAAGGCGTCCGCGACGTATTTATCGGCCTCGGTCTCCGGGGTCAGGCTTGGGTCGGCCAGCAAGGCCATGGCCAGCGGCTCCAGGCCGGCCTCGCGAGCAATCTGCGCCTTGGTGCGGCGCTTCTGCTTATACGGCAGATAAAGGTCTTCCAGCCGCTGCTTGGTGTCGGCATTGTCGATTTCTGTATGCAGCTCGGCGGTGAGTTTGCCCTGTTCGTCGATGCTGGCCAGCACGGCGGCGCGCCGCGTTTCCAGTTCTCGTAGATAGGTCAGCCGTTCCTCCAGGTTACGCAGTTGAGTGTCGTCGAGGCCCTGGGTCGCCTCCTTGCGGTAGCGGGCGATGAAAGGCACGGTGGCGCCTTCGTCGAGCAACTGGACGGCGGCGACGATTTGATCGAGATGGGCGCCCAGCTCCTGGGCAATGCGTTGTTCGATGCGCGGCAGCATGGGCGATGGTTCGGGTTGGCAAGGCCGGGCAGGATGGGCCAAGGGCAGCGAGGTGACAAGTCTTGACAAAGACCGCGTTTGATCGGCTGCCAGCCGCCGTTTGTCGCCAGCCGCAAAAAACGGTTCATTTGTCTCGGGATTTGTCGATAATATAACCATGCGTCTGAGTTTCGGACGCGTGACCTCACAAGGGCAAACCCGCCGAAAGGCGGGGACGCAAAGTCACCGGTCTAAAAGGCTAGCGCCTCACGACAGCGGGATTGCAAGGTGGTCCATTCGCCGGAGTTGGTTTCCGGCGCACTGTGCAATCCCCATTTCAGGAGGCTACGTCCTTGTGATGAGGCGCGAGCGCGCGCATCGGATCGAGGAGATAGTGCCATGGAAGCTGCTCGCAACAATGTAACGAACATCAGCCAGTTCAGCCGCGAACGCCAGGGCGGCGGTCAGCACACGCCCCTGGACGACTGCCGGGAAAGATCGGCGCTGGGCTTGAAGCGGGCCCTGGACCAAGCGCTGGAACAGGCCAAGCTCAAGCTGCTCGGGATGGCCGAGAAGGCCATGGGCCTGGACCTGTACCATTTGTACATGGACACCCTGGAACTGACCCGTGACCATCGCGCCGAGATCGGGGATGCCTTCCGGAAGCATTATCTGCAACGCTTCAATCGGGAATGCCGGCGCGATGCAGCTCATATCCGCAAGGATGCGAATTGCTCCGAACTCAGCCTACAGGCCCCAGATGATCTGGAGGAATCACTGGCAACCGACAGTCTTGCTAACGCCATCCGCAATGCCTGCATCGAGGAGTTGTTTGGCCTGGACCAGCGGATGGGGCTGCTGATCGACGACCCGGAACTGACGCGTGGCGTTAACCCATTAGGGCCGGAGGTGATCTCTGAGTCGCTCATGGCGGCACTGAACGACCAGGACGCCGCCTTGAAAACCCGGCTGCTCATGGCCACGCAATTGAGCAAGCACCTACCCGAACCAATCGGGGAAATATACCAGGACATCAATCGCCGACTGGCGCGACAAAACGTCCTGCCGACCATTCGGACTAGTGTGCGCCGCGCCGCTTCGGATCGGCAGCCGGGCCAGCAAATCGGCGCCGAAGGTAGCGACGTGTTCGCCATGCTGCGGCAACTGATGGCCATGGGCGGCGGTCTGTCAGCCGGGCCCATGGCCGGCGCATCCATACTTGGCCCGGCGCTGCCGGGCGAAGCCGCCACTGGCATGGCGGCCCTTCGGTCCGACCAGATCATGCCCACACTGAACCGGTTGCAGCGGGGCCGGGCGGCCGAGTTTGAGCAGGCAGGTCTGGACCATGCGGTTCTCGATGCCATCGACCAGGGCCGGGGCCAGGTCAATGTACTGCACGGCCTGCGCAATAGCCGCATGGCCGGCGCCATGACCGCCATGGATACCATGACCCTGGACATCGTGGCCATGGTGTTTGACTACGTCCTGGATGACACACGCATACCGGATGCCATCAAGGCCCTTATCGGTCGTTTGCAGATACCCGTCCTCAAGGTGGCGATGCTGGACAAGACCTTCTTCTCCCAGAAAAGCCACCCGGCTCGCAAGCTGCTCGACGCCTTGGCCGAAGCTGCTATCGGCTGGGATGCAGGGGAAGGTCACGAGGGCGGTCTGTACCGCAAGATTGAGGAGTTGGTCGCGGCGATACTGGACCAGTTCGATGACCGGATCGAGGTATTCGCCGAGGCCCTGGAACAGTTGAATGCCTTCCTGGCCGAGGAACGGCGGGCAGCGGCGGCGGCCATGGCGCCGAGCGTGCAAGCCGTCAAGAATATCGAGCAGGCGGCCGCCAGTCGCCGGGTGGCCCATGACGAGGTTCAGTCCAGTCTGTTGGGGCATCCAGTTCCCAGCGCGATCGGCGCCTTCCTGACCGGACCTTGGCAGCGCATGTTGGCCGACATCCACTACAAGGCGGGCGAGGATAGCGCCGCCTGGAAAGGCGCGCTGGAGACGATGGCTGACCTGATCTGGAGCGTGGCGGCCAAGGTCGATCGGGATGAGCGAAAAAGGCTGGTGACCATGTTGCCCAGCCTGCTCAGAAGGCTGGACGAGGCGGTCGGCTATTTGGGCCTGGACCAACAAGGGCGAGACGCATTCTTCACCAGCCTGGTGAAGTGTCACGCCGAGGCGGTGAAGGATGGGCGCTTGGAGGATGAGGCGATACCGCTGTTTGACGTGCCGGCGGCGGTCGAAATGGACCTGCCGGAGCTGAACGATCCGGTCGGGTTCGAGCCGGTGGCGGCGGCCGTCGAAGCGGCGGCCGAGGTCCCGGCGCTGATCGAGGAACTGGCGGCCGCCACCGAGGAGAATATCGTTGGCGAAGCGCCGGATACGGCAGCGGAACTGGGCCGCCTGAAGCGCGGTTGTTGGATCGAATACCAGCAGGACGATGGCGCTAGCGTGCGCGCCAAGCTATCCTGGGTCAGCCCGCTCAAGGGCCTGTATCTATTTACCAATCGCCTTGGTCAGCGGGCCATTTCGATCAACGCCGAGGGCCTGGCGGCCAAGCTGCGCGCCGGCGAGGCGCGCATTCTGAACGCCGCGCCGCTGATGGATTGCGCGGTGGGCAGCTTGATGGAGCGGCTCCAGCGGCATGCCGCCTGACCAGCCTGGTGTAGCGTTGCACATTGTTTGGCACATATGCGAACAAGGAAAGACCAATGCATCGGACGTAGGTCGGGATTCATCCCGACAACCCGGCCCATGGAACCCGCGTCGTCGG
>PFGT01000094.1 GCA_002782005.1 Hydrogenophilales bacterium CG12_big_fil_rev_8_21_14_0_65_61_21
AGTGGCTCATGACGGAGCGGGCAGTGGCGATTCAGGAAGGGCTAGCGCGCCAGGGCATCTGGCTGCGACGCTGGGAGAGTCCACCCAGCCTGCGCTTTGGTCTGCCGGGCGTGGAGGAGGAATGGCAGCGATTGGAACAGGCATTGAGGAACTTGCCATGAGTGGCAAGGTGTTGATGGTTCAAGGCTGCACCTCCGACGCCGGCAAGAGCGCACTGGTGACGGGCATCTGCCGCGTCCTGGCGCGGCGCGGCCTCAGAGTGGCGCCGTTCAAGCCGCAAAACATGGCGCTCAACAGCGCCGTAACCGTCGATGGCGGCGAGATCGGCCGCGCCCAGGCGGTGCAGGCTCAGGCCTGCGGCCTGCAACCCCACACCGACATGAACCCGGTGCTGCTCAAGCCCAACAGCGATGTCGGCGCCCAGGTCATCGTTCAGGGCCACGCGGTCGGCAACCTCGATGCCTGCGACTACCACGGCCACAAGCCCCGCCTGCTGGACAAGGTGCTGGAATCCTTCGGCCGGCTGAAGCAGGCTTACGCGTTCGTGGTGGTGGAAGGCGCGGGCAGCCCGGCCGAAATCAACCTGCGCGACCGCGACATCGCCAACATGGGCTTCGCCGAGGCCGCCGACTGCCCGGTGATTCTGATCGCCGACATCGACCGGGGCGGCGTGTTCGCGCATCTGCTAGGCACCCTGGAGCTGCTGTCCGAGGCCGAGCAGGCACGCGTGAAGGGTTTCGTCATCAACCGTTTTCGTGGCGACATCGGCCTGCTGCAACCCGGCCTGGACTGGCTGGTGGCACGTACCGGCAAGCCGGTGCTGGGGGTGCTGCCCTATCTGCACGACCTGCACCTGGAGGCCGAGGATGCCCTGCCCCAGCCTGTGGCGGCCTCCTCCGGCGACCGTTTCCGGGTCATCGTGCCGCGCCTGCCGCGCATCAGCAACCACACCGACTTCGACCCCTTGCGCCTGCGCCCCGACGTCGATCTGCGCTTCATCGGCATGGGCACGGCCATTCCCGGCGCCGATCTGATCGTCCTGCCCGGCAGCAAGAACGTCCGCGCCGACCTCGACTGGCTGCGCGCCAACGGTTGGGAGACCGCGCTGCGGCATCATCTGCGCTATGGCGGCAAGGCAATCGGCATCTGCGGCGGTTTCCAGATGCTGGGCCGGGCAATCCACGACCCGCTGGGCATCGAGGGCGCGCCCGGCAGCCATACCGGCCTCGGCCTGCTGGAGATCGACACCGAACTGCGGCCAGAAAAACAGTTGCGCCGGGTCGGCGGCCATCTGACACTGGAACACGCGGCCGTCGAGGCTTATGAAATCCACTCCGGCATCAGCAGCGGGCCGGGCCTGTCGCGCCCGGTCGCGCGTTTGACCGAGCGCGACGATGGCGCGATTGCGCCGGACGGGCAGGTGCTCGGCACCTACCTGCACGGCCTGTTCGACACCCGCGCCGCGAGTGCCGCCTTGCTGCGTTGGGCTGGCCTGGCAGCGCCCGTCACGCTGGATTATGTCGAACTGCGCGAACAGGGCATAGCGCGCATGGCGGACACGGTAACGAAACACCTGGACTGGGAGAAAATCGATGCAATTTTTGAATGAGAATGGCGATGAATGAAACCTTGATCGACTTGCTGCGCCACGGCGAACCCGTAGGCGGGGTCAAGTTTCGTGGCCATACCGACGATCCGCTGAGCGAGCAGGGTTGGGCACAGATGCGCGCGGCGCTGCGGGACAGCGAGGGCTGGGAGCGGGTGGTCTGTTCGCCCTTGCGGCGCTGCGCCGAGTTTGCCCAGGAGCAGGCCACGCGGCTCGGTCTGCCGTGCGAGACCGAGCCACGGTTCAGGGAAATCGGATTCGGCGACTGGGAAGGGCGCACCATCGACGAGATCAGGCAAAGCGATCCCGAGCGCCTCGAACGACTGTGGCGCGATCCGGCCCGCAACACCCCGCCCGGCGGCGAGCGGCTGGAGGCATTCGTCGCTCGGGTGACGGCGGGCTGGAGCGAGCTGCTGACGCGCCATGAAGGCAAGAAAATCCTGCTAGTGGCCCACGGCGGCGTGAATCGCGCGATCCTCTGCCAAGTCCTGCAAATCCCCATCCACAACCTGTTCCGGCTGGAAGTGCCGTTCGCCGGGCGGAGCCGCGTCCGGGTGCTCGGCAGCGGCGCCGACGCCCTGCCGTTACTGGTGTTCCACGGCCACCCGCAACTATGAAGGCGCTGCTCCTGGCGTTGCAGTTCCTAACCTCGATTCCAGTTAACCTGCGCGCCGAACCCCGGCCGGCGGACTGGGGCCGCTCGGCGCTCGCCTATCCGCTGATCGGCCTGTTGATCGGGTTGCTGCTGGCGGCCTTGCAACGGCTTTTAGGCCATGCCGATGGGCTGCTCCAGGCGGCGCTGCTGACAGCGGCCTGGGCGCTCATCACCGGTGGCCTGCATCTCGACGGGCTGGCCGACAGCGCTGATGCCTGGGTGGGCGGCTGCGGCGACCGCGAACGTACCCTGGCGATCATGAAGGACCCGCGCAGCGGCCCGGCGGGCGTCGCCGCCATCGTGCTGGTCTTGCTGGTCAAGTTCGCCGCCCTGGCAGCCCTGGTCAAGACCGGCGCCTGGCCCACGCTGCTGCTGGCCCCGCTGCTGGGCCGCTCGGCGCTCGTCGCACTGCTGTTGACCACGCCCTATGTCCGGCCCGGCGGTCTGGGCGCGGCAATCTCGGCCTGCCTGCCCCGGCCGTCGGCGGCGCTAATCTTGAGCCTGGTTATCGGCGCTGTCCTACTGCTTGCCGGCCGCTTGGCCGCGCTCGCCCTGGCCGGCGCTGCGCTCGCCTGGCTGGCCCTGCGCTGGATGATGATGCGCCGTCTGGGCGGCATGACCGGCGACACGCTGGGCGCAGCCGTCGAGTTGACCGAGCTTGCTACCCTTATCGTCCTGGGAGTCTGTCAGACTTGAAGAATCGAAGCGAAGCGGGTCAAGCAAACTGAGATTCCCCCGAAATTTCGTCTTCCAAGAGATGGGGTATAACGCCCCGGCAAATTGGAAGGAGAAAGAATAACAGACGGCTCTTCCTCCCAGCCCCCGGTGAAGTTGCTGGATCAGGTGCGCGACCGTTGACTCCTCACTCCGGCAGAATCGCCGAGGTATAGACCTCCTGCACGTCGTCGAGGTCGTCGAGCATATCGAGCATCTTCTGGAACTTCACCGCGTCGTCGCCCTCGACCTCGGTCTCGTTCATGGCCTTCATGGTGACCTCGGCCACGGCGGGTTTCAGACCGGCCTGCTCCAGCGCCTCCTTGACGGCCGTCAGGTCGCCGGTGGGCGCGGTGATGACCTCGATGGAGCCGTCGTCGTTGCTGATGACATCCTCGGCGCCCGCCTCCAGGGCCACTTCCATGACCTTGTCCTCGTCGGCGCCCGGTTCCAGGATGATCTGGCCGCAATGCTTGAACTGAAAGGCCACACAACCGTCGGTGCCCATGTTGCCGCCGTTCTTGGCCAGGGCATGACGGACGTCGGCCACGGTACGCACCCGGTTGTCGGTCAAGCAGTCGATAATCACCGCCGTGCCGCCGGGGCCGTAGCCTTCGAAGCGGATTTCCTCGTAGCTGACGCCTTCGAGTTCGCCGGTGCCCTTCTTGACCGCCCGGTCGATGTTGTCGTTGGGCATGTTCTCGGCCTTGGCCTTGTCGATGGCCAGCCTGAGACGCGGGTTGAAGTTGGGGTCGCCGCCGCCCATCTTGGCCGCGACGGTGATCTCCTTGGCGTAGCGGGAAAATATCTTGCCCCGCTTCTCGTCCTGACGCCCCTTACGGTGCTGAATGTTCGCCCATTTGCTATGACCGGCCATGATGCGTGTCTTAAGTAGATAAAGACGATATTTTAACCTTGGCGGCTCGCCAAACCGGAGAAAAAAGGTCGATCATCGACTTCAAACCGCTGGACTTAGTATATGCGGTGCGGCACATGGCCGGCTTGCGCGGCCGAGCGACGGTGCATCGCGGCATGTAGATCGCGCTCCGGTATCTCGTGGGCGACCCATTGCGGCAGCAGCGAGCCCAGTATCATGCCGGTCAGCGAAGCCAGCAGGCCGGCGAACTGGGCCGGGATGAAGGGGTCGTCCGGGCCGGCCAGCAAGATGCCCAGCCAGGTCATGAGGCCGGCGAAGATCGACAACAGCGCGCCCTGTTTGGTGGCGCGTTGCCAGTACACGCCGAAGGCCAGCGGCACGAAGGCCATGACCAGGGTGATCTGATAGGCGTTCGCCACCATCTGGAAGATGCTGGCCTTGGAGTCGATGGCGTACAGGGTGACCAGCACGGTGAACGTCAGGGTGACGGTGCGCATGGCGGTCAGTAGCCGGTGGTCGGTCAGCGGTCCCAGCATCGGTTTCAGGATGTTTTCGGTGAAGGTGACCGAGGGCGCCAGCAAGGTGGCCGAGGCGCAGCTCTTGATGGCCGACAGCAACGCGCCGAAGAACATCACTTGGGCGATCAGCGGCGCGTGGTCGATGACCAGCCGGGGCAGGATCATCTGTGGGTCCTGGTCGATCAATCCCTGCACCATCTTGGGGTCGATCAGCGTCGCCGAATAGGCCAGGAACATGGGCACGAAGGCGAACATGAAATACAGGCAGCCGCCCAGCACCGAGCCCCATACCGCGATCCGCTCGGTCTTCGCCGACTGGACCCGCTGGAACACGTCCTGCTGCGGGATGGAACCCAGCATCATGGTTACCCAGGCCGCCGTGAAGCCGATGACCGCCTTCAGGTCCAGGGCCGGCCACAGATTGAACTTGTCGGCCTGCGCCGCGTGTTGCAGCACCACACCGACGCCGCCGGCCAGGCCCGAGACCTCGCCGCCGATCCAGAGCATCCCCAGCATGATGACGATCATCTGCACGAAATCGGTGATGGCGACCGCCCACATGCCGCCGAACAGGGTGTAGATCAGGATGCTCGACGAGCCGATCAACATGCCGCCAAGGCGGCTGATCTGGCCATCCGACACCACGTTGAAGACCAGGCCCAGGGCGGTGATCTGGGCGCCGACCCAGCCCAGGTAGGAGAGCACAATGGCCAGCGTGGTCATGATCTCCACCGCCCGGCCAAAGCGCTTCCGGTAGAAATCGCCGATGGTTAGCAGGTTCAGACGATACAGCGGCGCAGCGAAAAACAGGCCGACCAGGATTAGGCAGAGCGAGGCCCCGAATGGGTCGGCGACCACGCCATGGAGACCCTCCTGCAAAAAGGCGGCGGGGATGCCGAGCACGGTCTCCGCGCCGAACCAGGTGGCGAACACCGTGGCGGTGACGATGTAGATCGGCAGGTGCCGGCCGGCGATGGCAAAGTCCCTGGTATTGTGGACGCGGGTCGCCGCCCATAGGCCGATGGCGACCGAAACGACCCAGTACAGGATGACGAACCCAAGCAGCATCGTGGACTTCCCCCGGCGGTCAAATGGCAACGCAATCGGATTATCTATGGTTTTCCAGGCCTTCGGCCATCAGCAAATGTTGCCGGCAAATATGGAATATTGATGACCGATGGCCGAGGCCCTAGCCTACTATTCGGCCCCGGTGCGCCTGCGGTCGAGGGCGCGAGTCTTTAGCCAACGGAAAGAATTCATCGTGACACCTTCCCCCATTCGCCTGGCCGCGCTTACCGCCGCCGCGCTGTCCTGCCTGGCGCCCGTCGCTCAGGCCACCAACGGCATGAACCTGGAGGGCTACGGCCCGATCGCCCTGGGCATGGGCGGCGCCTCGTTCGCCTACGACAACGGCATGGCCGCGATGATGAACAACCCGGCCACCTTGGGCCTGATGCCCCAGGGCAATCAGATCGGCGCGGTACTCGATTATCTCGGCCCCCGCGTCAGCGCCCAGGCGGGGCCGGCCACGGCGAATTCCGGCGGCAAGACCTATTACATGCCGGCTATCGGCTGGGTGAAGAAGGACGGCGCCTTCGCTTACGGTGTGGGTATGTATGCTCAGGGCGGCATGGGTACCGAGTACCCGGCCGATTCGTTCATGGCCATGGGCACCCACGAGGCGGTGCGTTCGGAGTTGGGCGTCGGTCGGGTGCTATTGCCGCTGGCCTATGAGGTCAACCCGCAATTGATCGTCGGTGCTACGGTCGATGTCGTCTGGGCCGGTCTGGACATGAAAGGCGCCTTCGGCCCCGGCGGCCCGCGCATCGACTTCTCCGACACCAGCCGCTTCACTGGCGCGGCCAAAGGTTACGGCTACGCCGGCAAGCTGGGTCTGGTCTACAAGGCCACGCCGACCTTGAATGTCGGCCTCACCTACCATAGCCGGACCCGGCTGAGCGACCTGAACACGGATGACCAGGGCGCGACCTTCAGCGGCATGACCGGCAAGGTGACGGTGCATGACTTTCAATGGCCGACGACCTATGGCATCGGCCTGGCCTGGCAGGCCACGCCCAGCTTGCTGCTGGCCGCCGATCTGAAACACATCGGCTGGCAGGCCAGCATGAACAACTACAACCTGGCCTTCACGCCCACCGGCGGGGCGGAAATACCCCTGGCCATGGCCCAGAACTGGGCCGACCAGAATGTCTATGCCATCGGCGCGCAATACCGGGTCAATGAGCGGCTGAACGTCCGGGCCGGCTACAACTATGGCCAGAACCCGGTGCCGGCGGCGACCCTGAACCCGCTATTCCCGGCCATCGTCGAGCAGCACTACACCCTGGGCCTCGATTGCCGGGTCGGCCAGGCCGACGGCATCGCCCTGGCGCTCAGCTATGCGCCCGAGGCGTCCGCCACCAATGGCCAGGGGATCGTGATGACCCATTCCCAGTTGTCCGGCATCGTCAGCTACGGCCACGGTTTCTGAGCCGTGGCCCGCCCGGTTTCGATGTTGTCGATCAGCCGGGTCGCGCCCAGCCGCGCGGCGGCCAACACGACCCACTCCTGATCGGCGGCGGTCGGCGGCAACAGGGTGTTGCGGCTGCGCACGCTGAGGTAATCGACTTGCCAGCCGTGCTGCTTCAACCGGTCGGTGCTGGCGGCTTCGAGTTCGGCAAAATTTGATGTGCCCGACCGGAGCGCATCAGCGACGCGCTTCAACTCGGCATACAGACGCGGCGCCTCCGCCCTCTCGGCGCTGGATAGATAGCCATTCCGGGATGACAGTGCCAGGTCGTCCTCAGCGCGCAGGGTTTCGCACTCAAGCAGCTCGATATCGAGGTTGAACTGGCGGGTCATCGCCTTGAGTAGGAAAAGCTGTTGGTAATCCTTCTTGCCGAACACGGCGTAGCGGGGACGTACCATCTCGAACAGCTTGAGGACCACGGTGCAGACGCCGGCGAAGTGGCCGGGGCGAAACGCGCCACATAATTCATCGGCCAGCGGCGGCTGCACCTGGAAGGTTTGCGGCTCGGGGTACACCTCAGTCACATCCGGTGCGAAGACGATGTCGCACCCCGCGTTTTCAAGCTGGGCACAATCGGCCGCCAGCGTTCGCGGATAGTGCTGCAGGTCCTCGCCCGGGCCGAATTGGAGCGGGTTGACAAAGATGCTGGCAACAACCGGACAGCCGGCCGTTTGCGCACGCTCGACCAGGGCGATATGGCCGGCGTGCAGATTACCCATGGTCGGCACCAGCGCAGTGCGGTCTTCTCCCGCCAAGGCCTGACGCAATTCGGCTACGCTATGGACCAGCCTCATTTCAGAAGGCGTGCTCGGCGGCCGGGAATTCGCCGGCCTTGACCGCCGTGACATAGCGTCGCACAGCCTCTTCTATGGCGGTCGCGCCGAGCATGAAGTTATGTGCGAAACGCGGCGGCTTTTCGGTCAAGCCCAAGATGTCGTTCAGCACCAGAACCTGCCCGTCGCACTGCGGTCCGGCGCCGATCCCGATGGTCGGAATGCGCAGGCTGCTGGTGACTTCGGACGCCAGCAAGGCGGGAATGGATTCCAGCACCAACAACTCGGCGCCGGCCTGTTCCAGGTTCGCCGCGTCCTCCAGGAGTTGCAAGGCGGCCTGGTTGTCGCGCGCTTGCGCCCGGTAACCGGTCCGGTTCACGGACTGGGGCAACAGACCCAGATGGGCGCAGACCGGGACGCCGCGCCGGACCAGGAATTCCACCGTCTCAACCATGATCGCGCCGCCTTCCAGCTTGACCATATTGGCGCCGGCCACCAGCAATTGGGCGGCGCTGGCAAAGGCCTGGCCGGGGCTTTGCTGGTAACTGCCGAAGGGCAGGTCGACCAGGATGAATGCGTTGCCCGCGCCGCGTCGGACGGCGGCACTGTGATAGACCATCTGCTCCAGGCTGACCGGCAGAGTGGTGTCATGACCTTGTACCGTCATGCCCAGGGAGTCGCCAACCAGCAGGATATCGACGCCGGCCTGAACCAGAATTCGGGCGTAGCTGGCGTCGTAACAGGTTAGCGCGGCCAGCTTTTCACCAGCCTCGGCCTTTTTCATGAGTTGCGGCATAAACATGCGTTCACCCTCGTTCAAAATTGGGGGAATGATAAATCAATGTTAGCCGCGCGGCGCCAGCCGGTGCACGGAATCACCCGCCACGCAGGTGAGTGCGGCGGCGATCGAGCCGTGTCCAGGCAGGTCGAGGTCGGGCGCGATCTCGGCCAGTGGCAGGAGCACGAAGGCGCGCTCGTGCATACGCGGGTGCGGGATGCGCAGGCCGGGTTCATCGACGCCGAGGTCGTCGTAGAGCAGTATGTCGAGGTCGAGCGTGCGCGGGGCATTGCGGAAGGCGCGCTCACGGCCGTGGCGGCGTTCAATGTCGAGCAGTCGGGCGAGCAGGTCGCTCGGCGTCAGCGTAGTAGCCAGTTTCGCGACGGCATTCACATAATCGGGTTGGTCGGCATAACCGGCCGGTTTGCTGGCGTAGAGGCCGGAGCGGGCCAGCAGGCGGGTAGCGGCGAGCCGGGCCAGTTCGGCCATGGCTTTTTCGATCTGCGCGGCCGGGTCGCCCAGGTTGGCGCCCAGCGCCACATAGGCGACGTGCCGTTCAGGCATCGCCGCCCGATTCCGGCGCTCCGGCCTTGCGCCGCGGTCGCCGGCGTCGGCGTTTGCTGCCGCCTTCGCCGACCGGCAGCAGCATGGCCGCGCGTTCCTCGTCGTCGGCGTCCTGGAACCGGCGCCACCAATCGACCAGTTTGAGCGGTATCTCCGCGCAATGAGTGCGCAAGGCGAGGAAATCGTAGCCAGCCCGGAACCGGGGATGCGCCAGCAGGCGGGCGGGACGGCTGCCGCTGCGTTGTTCGAATCTAGGCTGAAGCGACCAGATTTCCTTGATCGTGCCATCCAGACGGCGGGGAAAGGCGAGCATCCCGCGTTGTCGTTCCAGCGTGTCGTCCATGGCCGCAGCCAGGGCCGCCTGCCCGGCCAGGCCATTCTTCAGGTAGGTCTGGGTCTGGGACTGCATGTCGAACCAGAGTAGACAGGCCAACATAAAAGAGGGCGACGCCGACTGACCGTGACGGATGCGTTCGTCGGTGTCATGCAACGCAGCGTGCAGAAACAGTTGCCGCTGAGGGTCGTCTAGGATGGAATCGAGTATCGGCAAGATGCCGTGGTGCAGGCCTTCGGCCCGCAACTGACGCAGGCCGCGTTCGGCATGGCCGGATAACAACAGCTTCATGATCTCGTCGAACAGCCTGGCGGCCGGGATGCGCTCCAGCATGGGCGCCAGGTCGGCGATGGGCGCGCGGGTATCGGCGGCGATGTGAAAGTCCAGCTTGGCGGCGAAACGGGTCACTCTCAACATCCGCACCGGGTCTTCCCGATAGCGCGTGGCCGGGTCGCCAATCATGCGCAGTACCTTCTTGCGGGCATCGGCCACGCCATTGTGGTAATCCCAGACTTCTTCCTTCTCCGGGTCGTAGTAAAGGGCATTGACGGTGAAATCCCGACGCGCCGCATCCTCATCCTGCGAACCGAATACATTATCCCGCAGCAGCATGCCGTCCTCGGCCGTGACCCGGGTGTCGTCATCGTTGTTTTGCGGAGTATGGGCCCGGAAGGTAGTGACCTCAATGGTGTCCGGGCCGCAATAGACATGGACGATCTGGAAGCGCCGGCCGATCAGCCGGGACCGGCGGAACAACTGGCGTATCTGCTCCGGCGAAGCATCGGTGGCGATGTCGAAGTCCTTGGGCGTCATGCCGAGCAGCAGATCGCGCACCGCACCGCCGACCACAAAGGCGGCAAAGCCGGCCTCTTTCAGGACGCGGGTCACCTTCAGCGCGCAGGGATGAATACCGTTGCGGCGGATGCCGTGCTGTTCGACAGTGAATATCCGGGGTTCGGCGGGATGGGCCGGTTTGCCGAGAACTTTGTGCAGCCAGCGGCGTATCATTCGCTCGGGTGTGGTTGAAATAAGTGTGTGCCCGCCTGGGCGGACGCCGTAGCCCTGAATTCGGGGCTCGCGGCATTATACACAGTAGGCGGCCTCGGCAGCATTGCCTTGCCTGAGCCGGCGCGGTGACGGACAATTCAGCCCGTTGAAAATCCAAACATGTTAAGAGGTTCTTCGTGATCGCCCTGATCGAAGCCGCGGGCTGGCCTATCTGGCCGCTGATTATCGCATCCATACTTGCTCTGGCCATCATTTTCGAACGCGCCTATACCTTGCGCCGCAACCAGATCGTCCCGGCTTCTTTGCTGGAGCAGACCCTGGCCGCTCTACGCAAGGAAGGCGTGACCGGCAACGTGCTGCGGGCACTGGCTGACGGGTCGCCGCTTGGCCGCATATTGGCGGCCGGCATACGCAATTCAAGCAGCAGCCGGGAGGTCATGAAGGAATCGCTGGAGGAGACCGGCCGCGCCGTGGCGCACGATCTTGGCCGCTACCTGACTACTTTGGGTACCATCGCCTCGGTGGCGCCGCTATTGGGCCTGCTGGGCACGGTGATCGGCATGGTTGAGATATTCGGCTCGCAGACCCCCACCGGCGGCAACCCGGCGGTGCTGGCGCATGGCATTTCAGTGGCCCTGTACAACACCGCTTTCGGTCTCATGGTGGCGATCCCGAGCATGATTTTCTATCGCTTTTTTCGCGGCAAGGTCGATGGCCTGCTGGCAGAAATGGAGCAACAGGCCCTGAATCTGGTCGAATTGCTGCATGGTGAACGCAAGTGAACTTCCAGCGCGGGGTGGGCAGGGACGATCCGGAAATCAATCTGATTCCGTTGATCGACGTACTGCTGGTGATCCTGATCTTCCTGATGGTGACCACCACCTACGCCCGGTTCGCGGAATTGCAGATCAACCTGCCCGAGGCCAAGGGCGATAGCGCCAAGGACGCCCCGGCCCATATCGCGGTGGACGTTGATGCCAGCGGCAATTACCGCATCGACAATACCGCGCTCGGCGGCCATGACGTGGACGCCCTGGTCACGGCCATGACCACGGCCGGCGTCGGGCGGAAAGAGCCGGTCGTGGTCATCAGCGCCGATGCCCAGACTAGCCATCAGTCCGTCGTTCGGGTTATGGACGCCGCCCGACGAGCCGGCTACAGCCGGGTAACCTTCGTCACCCAGACCACGGTTTCCGATAGCCCTTGAGCCTCGAATCGTCACTGGTTCGCTGTTGGTATGCCCGGCGCGGCTGGTGCCTGATTCTGATCCCCTTGTCCCTGATTTTTATCGCCCTGGCCTGGCTACGCAAGCATTTGTATGACTGGGGCTGGCTAGCGAGCCGCCGAATGCCGGCGCCGGTCATCGTAGTTGGCAACCTGACCGCCGGCGGCGCCGGCAAGACTCCATTGGTAATCTGGCTGGTCGAGAAACTGCGGGGCGAAGGTTATCGTCCAGGCGTGGTCAGCCGGGGCTATGGCTCGTCGGCCACTGAGGTGCGCGAGGCCGAGCCCGATGGCGACCCAGCGTTGCTCGGCGACGAGCCGGTGTTGCTGGCGCGGCGGACACGCTGCCCAGTCTGGGTCGGCCGTCGCCGCGCAGAAGCGGCCAGGCGCTTGTTGGCAAGCCATCCGGAGGTAAACGTGATCATTGCCGACGATGGCCTGCAACATTACGCCCTCGCCCGTGACGTGGAGATTGTCGTGGTGGATGGTCAACGTCGTTTCGGTAATGGTTGGCGCCTGCCCGCCGGGCCGCTACGCGAGGGTTTGGCGCGTCTGAGGCAGGTCGACGCAGTAGTCGTCAACGGCGATGGTCGTCTGGCAGAATCGGTGTGCCCGGTGTTTACCATGACCCTCGATGGCCAGAGTTTTTCCAATCTGCATGACCCCAGTCGCACGGTATCTGCCGACTTCTTTCGTGGCCGTCAGGTCCATGCGCTGGCCGGGATCGGCAATCCGGAGCGCTTCTTCAATGCCCTGCCCGGCCTGGGTCTGACCATTGAGCGCCACCCATTTCCAGACCACTACGCCTACCGGCAAGAGGATTTACCCAAGGGTACGGTCATCATGACCGAGAAAGACGCGGTAAAGTGTGCGGCCTATGACCATCCCGATGCCTGGGTATTGGCGGTTGACGCCAGGGTATCAGACGGGCTAGAACAACTCATATTGGCTAAATTGGAATCGAAACATGGACAGCAAGCTGCTTGAAATACTCGTTTGCCCGCTCTGCAAGGGGCCTCTCGTATATCACAAGGACGATCGGGAACTCATCTGCAAAGCCGACCACCTGGCCTTTCCCATTCGGGATGGCATTCCGGTCATGCTGGAGGAAGAGGCCAGGCGCCTGACCGAAGGGGAAAGGCAGGCCTGATGGCCGCGCGCTTTTCGCTTCAGGCCCCGCTTGACCTCGCCCGGCACCGCATGGCCGCCGGCGAGCGGTTGCTGCTAATGATCCGCCGCAAGGAGCAGGCGGCAAAACTCAAGCTGGAAGAGTTGGAAAATTACCGCCGCGAATACCAGACACGTCTTTTAGGCGACAGCCAGGCCGGAATGGACATCCTGATGTTGAAGGATTTTCACGCCTTTCTCGGCAAGCTGGAGCAGGCGATTCATCATCAGGCCAATGAGGTCGAACAGCAGCACGCACATTGGCTCGCCGCCCATCAGAGCTGGCTGGAACTGCGCCGAAAGGTGAAATCCTATGAAGTCTTGGAGCAGCGCCACATCCAGGTCGAGGCGCGCATCCAGGACCGCCTGGAGCAACGGCAGAGCGATGAACTGTCGAACCGAAAGGCGGCGGTGAGCCGGCTGACCCATATGGCATAAGTCTTGCTGCATAAATGGCGGACAGCCAAACCGATAACGCCATGATCCAGATTGCCACAGCCAGCAACCCCATTGCAGTAAACAGCAAACCCGGCGCCGACTCTTCCGGTTCGGCCGAGGCATTGTCGGCCAGCGCCGGCCTGCCCTTTTTGGCGCTCTTCGCACAGGCCATGGCCGCGCCGGAGACCGCCGCCGGCAATGACGCAGGCCCTTTGCTTGCGGCGCTGTCAGGCGATAAGGACTCGATCGCATCGGCCAAAGAGCACGCCGGAGCGGATGCCTTAACACCGGACCAGACAACCGATGACGATGGCCTTGCATGGTTGCAAGCGCTGCTCCCGCCAGCCATGACGGTCGATCGATATCGGCCGCCGGTCGAGGCGACCGAGGCGAATCCCAGCCAACTGGCGGCAAACGACTTGCCGGGGCAAGGGAAAAAATTACCGTATCCACTGGCAGCAATTGCCGGTCGCCAAGACGGCCAGCCGATTGCGACTCCAGTTGACCTGCCAGCGCATCCGCCTTCGGAAACGGCTGGCCCGAGCCTTAATGACCTATCGGCCATGCCGTTGCTCGATCAAATGCCAACCAAGGCAAGCGACAAACTGGCCGCAAGCGGTCAATCCCCTTCATCGCCGCTGATGATTAGTCAGGAATCATTGGCCTTCGCCGCCCAAGGGTCAGTCAGCGCACCGAACGTTGCCGACCGGCCGATGGCCATCGACATGCGGGCGAGCTTCGGCTCGCCAGGCTGGCAACAGGAGCTGGGCGACAAAGTGGTCTGGATGGCCAGCAACCAGGGCCAGTTCTCCCAGTTGATACTCAATCCGCCCAATCTGGGGACCGTCGAAGTACGCCTGCACCTCAATGGCGGCGAGGCTGGCGCCCAATTCTTCTCGGCCAATGCCGAGGTCCGCCAAGCGCTTGAAGCGGCCTTGCCGAAGCTACGGGAAATGATGGCTGGGGTCGGAATCACACTGGGCGAGACCACGGTCGGCAACCAGCCCTTCAATCAGCGGGAGGCGTTTCAACCGTCCTCGCGAAGCACCGCCATTGCGAGCCAAGATGAGAGCGGGCCAAGCGCGATTTCGAGCACCGGATCGCCCGTGTCGCCGGCCAATCGCGCCATGCGTTCCCTGCTCGACTATTACGCCT
>PFGT01000027.1 GCA_002782005.1 Hydrogenophilales bacterium CG12_big_fil_rev_8_21_14_0_65_61_21
TGGGGGCGTGGTGAAGCCGCCGGACGGGGTGTCGCCACCCGCGGGCGATGTGGTGCCACCAAACAGACCGCCAGCGGGGTCACCGGCTGGCGGCGGCACCGGAGGAGTCGCCCCACCCGTGGTGGGTACGGCCGAGGGTTCCATCACGAAAACCTCGTCAAGTTGGCGTCCGGTGTAGGACAGCTTGGGGCGCAGCCGCCGCCACGCCGTTTCCTCATCCTCTCCCGGCTGCGCTTGCAGGAATTCCATGCCGCGCACGTTGATCGCGATCTTGCCTCGCGCGCACAGGCGCAGGATGCGTTCCTTCATTGAGGTTTCGCCCAGCCACGGAATGCAGTCTTGTCCCACGGGACGCGGCTCTTGCAGTTCGCGCAGCAGTTTGCCCACCGGCGAATTCTCGCCCGCAGCCTCCTGCACGAGGTCTTCGAAGTCTTCGGGTACGAACAGATCGTTGATGAGCGCCTCTTCGATGCCCTCGGGAATTTGCGCGCCTTGCTTCTTGAGGCTCTCGACGCTGAACAGGCATTGGCTCGGGTCGGTGAAATTCCACCGATGCAGCACGGCAAAGCGGTCGAAGCGCTTCTTCAGGATGTCGCGCAGCTCGCCCTGATATTTGGTATGCAGCTTTTTGTATTCCGGGCTCTGGCTACTCCATTCCAACGCCTTCATTTCGGCTCGTGCAAGGATCAGCAGATCGCGATCCTGAAAGGCATTCGATGAGCCGGAGCGTGGCAGCAGGAAACGGACGGTATTGCGGCGTTTCTGCAGGTGATCTTTGAGCCAGCGGCCAAGGCCCGCACCGAGTATTTCGGGTTCCTCGGGCAGCACAAGGATGGGAAGCCGGTCGTCCCAGCGGTCGGGATGTTCTGATTCGTCGATTGAGCCCCATGGGTCTGATGTCCACGCTTTCGGCAGTGCAATCACGCGGAAGGTCTTGGCGACCTCTTCGGTGCCGCCGATGACGTAGCGGACTTCCCTCGCGAGTTGGGCGAGGTCGGAACCGTCGGTGAACAGCTTGTCGTTGCGAGCACAAGCCATCAGCTTGGCGCGAGGGTTCTCTTCCTCCTTAAAGACGAGCCGGGGGTCGTCTTGGTGGATGTTGAAGCTGTTCTCGACGATGGTCGCCAGCTCCACCTGGAACGCGTTGTCGTCGACGGCCTTGGTGCGCGTGATGTCGACCTGCAGCGTTGCCGGTTCGGCTCCAGCCAAGTTGCCGACAGCAATGGATCGCAGCCACAAAGCGCCCACGATTTCCTGGAGGTGCGGGGCAAGGTTGGCGTGGTCGGACACCGCCTCGGTGACCGAAATGATGTTCTGCTGGGCCTTCGCGCGCAGTGTGCGGTGGTGCTCGTTGGAGACGGAGTCGAGCAGCGCGCCGATGCCCGAAGCATCGTCATCAAGACGGAAATCTGCAGCCGTGAGCACCGGGGCCACGTCACCACGACTCTTGTAGAGGTTGGCCAGGATGCGAATCATGTCCCGCGTTTCCTGAGCGTCGGTGGCAATGAGTACCTGTTCTTCAAGCAGGCGCAGCAGATGCGGGGCAAACGGCCAAGAGACCAGGAATTCCTTGCGCTTGCGCTCGTGCTCAGCGGTGGGCACCTCCATCAAACGCAAGCTCTCCGTCACGTGAGATTCAATGAGCGAAGCGATCTGGGGCTTAGTGATCTGTAGCCGGTTGGTGAACAGACGATGCAGCAGCATCCGGCGTCGATCCTGCTGGACCCGCTCGGGGTTGCCGCCCGCCATGAAGTCGATGGCGACCGGATTGACGCGATGCACTTGTTGATAGGCGTCGCTGCCACCGTTGCGAACCGAGATCACGAGCACTAGCAGTTCCGGATGCTCCTTGGCGATCTCGGACAGGATCTGGATGAAGTTGAACGCCCAGTTCTTCCAGGGGTACTGCTTGGTGTTGGTCAGGCCGTCGTACCAAGTCTGGAATTCATCTAGCAGCAGCATCGTCGGCGTGTGCTGCAACAACTCGAGGATCAGCTTGTCAGACGGGATGTCGGTTTTGGCCGCGCCCATACCCTCCCACTTGCCCTTGATGTAGGTGCCGTGGGGATGGCGCTCGAACAGCAAGTCCCAAAGAAACTTGAAGCGCTGCCGGTGAAGGCTCTCGCCGATCACCGTCATTCCGCTGCGCAGCCCGATCTTGCTGATCTGCGGATCACCCAAGGTGGTGGCCCAAGAGTTCAGCCACGCACCCGTCGAGGTCGCATCGTTGACTGCGTGGTACAGCGCGGCCATCAAGTGAGACTTACCGAGGCCCCGCTCGCCGATCACCACGACCGGACGCCCTTGGTTCGGGCCGACCGCCTCGATCCCTTTCAGCAGATCGTGGGTCGGATACGTGATCTCCAAGAACTCCTGGGCTGCGATCTGAGTCGCGCCGGTGTTCGTGTCGTTGGAGAGCTCAATGGCTGTCCCTTTGAGGCGTTTGCCCCGAAATTCTTCTCGTAGAGTCAGTCCAAGCATTACTTTCGCTCCCCATTGTTCGGTTGGCCAGTGGCGTCGCCATCTTGTTCACGGCTGGTTTCGAGCCCCTCCATCGACTGCTGCTTGATCCAGCTATCGATGTCTGCTCGTGAGAACCGCCAGCTCCCACCCACCTTGAAGGCAGGGATCTGCTTGGCGGCTGCCAACCTGTAGATCGTCCGCTCCGTGACCTTCAGGTAGTCGGCGACCTGCTTGATGGTGAGGATCTCGCCCTCGCTGGTACTTTTAGACATAGTAATCGCCAATTTGGAGCAAGCCACGACAGGATAGTGCAAAATTTTCAAGGCAGCAACGCAAAATAGCTGATTTGCGAAGAATTTTCCAATAAGACAAGCTCATAGGGTGAGCCAGACAATGGTCGCGGGGATCGGACGTGAGTTCGATTCCGCGTTTGGAAATTGAACCGGCGTCCGCAAGTTTCGCGTTGCTCGAGGTGTGATTTGCCGCTTCTGGCGGGATCGGCCTACAATCTCTGCCGACTGGTGTTCCAGGAAATTCATTGCAGCCGTGGTCGGCCGCGTGGAGTCGCCTCAGCTCCACCATAATTTGAAATCCCAACCCTTATCGGTTGGGATTT
>PFGT01000020.1 GCA_002782005.1 Hydrogenophilales bacterium CG12_big_fil_rev_8_21_14_0_65_61_21
GTTCAGCAGCAACGAGAAGCGTCGCATCCTCACGCTGGCCGACGCCTGCACGCAACCCGGCGAGATCGGCGCGCTGCTTGCGCCAGGTGCATAGGGCAGGTGTCTCAGGGGATATTGGCACAGGAGGTTGGCAGCAAATTCACCAAACCTTCACCTGATAGCGACCTTTGCTTTACCTTTCCGGAATTAGGATAGCGCTATCGGCTGAGAGGATTTTATGGAAGATGACATGTATGAAATACGACTCAGCCAGTAAAACTCTGGAATTTTCATCGGATGCGGAAGTTGTGAAATTTCACAATCAGTTGACCGAGGTCATGCGTGCGGCTATGAGTGCCGTTGGTGACATTAAAACCAATGAAGTAGAAGCTGCAAAACTTACAATGGAGTTCTTTGAGCGCTACTCCGCTTTGACCGATACACTTAGTCGCCTACGCGCTCATCTACCGCGAAGTGTGGGCGCCCCTTAACGTGAACTCACGTAGCCCAAGGGCGTTCCAAGCTTTGGGGCGGCGCTGCGCCATGGCAGTTAGGTGTTTTAAATTGAACCTCGACGAAGATTGGAAATTAAGGATCGATCATGATTAAGAAAGAGAACTCTAGGCGGGCATTTTTTAAAAAAGCCGCCGCCGTGGTGGGTGTTGTTGCCGCTGCGGATTATACCAAGACCTTGATATCATCATCCTCTGATTCAGCTGGCGACATAAATGAAAAATATGCGGGCGATGTAAATGCTCAGGATAGTATTATGTCGCAAAAACAACTCGTACTAATGACCGATAACGAGAAGAAACTGATGCTCGATGAATTGCTGAATAATTATCACAAGAAAATTGCCTGATTTTTGTTACCTATTTTCTCCAACTGGAGGCACCGATGTCAGAAGAAATAAATACAAAAACTGATGACGTGAAAGAAAGTCGCCGTGATTTCCTGAAGAATATCGGCATTGCTGGCGCGGCAGCGCTTGTGGCCAGTCCTGTCTCAGTAGAGGCCTCTGTCGGCCCTGCTAGTCCCGATGCCGAGATAACTGTTGCGGAATCGCTACAAGGACATTTTGTCCTTATGTCAGACAAGGAAAAAGAGACCGCCATCGAACGGCTGGAAAAAAGATATACCGCTAAATATGGAAAGAAAACAACCGTTTCAGATGTGCCAGCCCCGGAGGGCGTTCTTTTTGGCTATGCCCTCAATATCTCGAAGTGCATAGGCTGTAGGCGCTGCGTTCATGCCTGTGTCCAGGAAAACAACCAGTCGCGCAACAACCCCGAGATTCAATGGATACAGGTAATGAAAATTCCGAAAGGGAATTTTTCATTTTCTGCCGATAAACTGAACAAGGGTTATCCGGAATCCAGCAAGCTAGGCGATTACGGCGTCCAGGTTGGCGGTAATGCCTACACCCCGGTTGGCGGGCTTTCCACTGAGGAGACACAGAACTATTACGCTGCGGACGAGATGGTCCCCGATAAGGATTATTTCTATGTACCCGTCCAGTGCCAACAGTGTGAAAAGCCGCCCTGTGTCAAGGCTTGCCCAGTAAAGGCAACCTTCCGAGACCCGAACGGCGTGGTGGTGATCGATTACAACTGGTGCATAGGCTGCCGGATGTGCCAACTCGCATGCCCATACGGAGCAAGACGCTTTAACTGGGGCGAGCCTAATCTTCCGCCAGCGGAAATGAATCCAAAGACTCATTATTTTGGCAACAGGCCGCGCATGAGAGGGGTTATGGAAAAATGCACATTTTGCTTGCAACGGACCCGGGAGGGCAGGAATCCCGCCTGCCTGGAGGCCTGCCCGGTAGGCGCAAGAAAATTCGGCAACCTACTCGATCCGGAAAGCGATGTGAGAAAAATTTTGGCCACCAAGAAAGTCTTCAGGTTTAAGGAAGAGATGAGCACCTATCCGAAATTCTTTTACTTCGTGGGCTGAGCTTAAATCATGACAAAAATGCTGTCATTTGCAATGGACTTTGGTTCATATGCCATAAAAGGTGGGCCAAAATACTATGCTTGGCTTGGTTTCCTCCTTTTTTTTATTCTGGTCGGTTCTTACACGGCGTACAGGCAGCTTACCGAGGGTCTGATACTGGTCGGCGCGACTGATCAGATACCGATGGAATTGTTTTTTGCAAATTTCATTTTTACCGCGCATGTGGCGGCGGCGGCAATACTGGTTGTGGCACCCGGCTATTTCTATCATCGCAAGGATATGAAAGAGCTTGCTGTGATAGGCGAGATCATCGCCATGTGCTTTGTTGCCACGGGCATAACCTTTGTCCTGTTTCATATGGGAAGACCCGACAGGTTGTGGCATATGTTGCCTGGAGTGGGGTATCCCAACTTCCCGAATTCGATGCTCGTATACGACACGATTGTGCTGAATGTCTATCTGTACCTTAATCTTGCGGGTATTTCTTATATTCTTTACAAGAAATATGTCGGCGAATTTGACACGAAAGCGATGGCTAGATGGTTTACCCCGGTTATCTATCTAGCCATTATATGGGGGCCGCTTATTCACATCTGCACGGCATTCGTCCTTAGCAGTAATGCCAGGATGGGCGAGTGGGCTACTGCGGTCCTGCCCTTCGGATTTCTGGCCATGGCTGGCGCTTCAGGCCCATCATTAGTCATATTATTATTTCTGCTCATCAGAAAGAATACCAAGCTTGAAATTAGCGATTCGGTCATTAATTTAATGACGACAATAATAGGCTGGAGCCTTGGAATTATACTGTTGGTGTTGGCCGCAGAATACTTTACGGCACTGTACTCAAATACCGAGCACGCCGCCTCGCTTAATTACAGCATGTTCGGTCACAACGGCCTCAACCTGTACGCGCCCTGGTTTTGGGGAACGGTTGGATCAATTGTTGGCTGCTTTGTTGCGATTCTTATCCCTAAGGTCAGGAAAAGCTATGACCGCTGGCTTCCTGTGGTGTGCGTCGTGGTTTTCATGACAATCTTGGTTGAAAAACCGATGATGCTAGTGTTCCCCGCCTTTAGCCCCTCGCCTCTCGGAGAATACACAGAATACCACCCAACACTTATTGAGTATTTCAATGTACTGTTTACCTGGGCCATTGGATTGATTTCTTTAACACTTCTGGTAAAAGGCGCAGTCGGCATATTGACTGGCGAAGTAAGGTACCATAAACCGATAACTTCCACATAGCCCGTATCTATAAATACAAGACTCTTGTGACAGATAAATAACTTGTGGATAGGCAGAGAAGGATATATTTAAAATGAATACCAAGAGCGCACCTTCCATAATAATTGTTATTCTTGCCCTGTGCGCTATTCTGGCTGGCGGCTTGGCTTCAGTTGGCGGCCTGGATATTCATAAGCAAAATAATTTAGCGGCCGAGGAACAGGCTAAAAAGCAGGGTGCGCAGCCAGTTACGGACTGCTATGAAAGCAGAATAATAAACACGGCCGTTACCAGGACTGAGAATGCCGTCCCGCAGTACGGATTTCCAAATATAAAATGTTCAAAAACAACAGCCGGGGTTTTATGGTATGGGGACCCTTTCGATGGCACCATAGCGATGGGTGAAATGCCGGAAGTAACCGATCGTACGCGCGGCGATTTCGCGAATGCCGTTGTCAGGCCCAGAGAGCCTCATTTGACGTATTTCAACATGGGCCCTAATGGCTGCGTAACCTGTCATGACGGCAAAACGGTGCCATTCCCAAAGGATAAAAAACCAAGGTTAGTTGCGATGCACACAGATATAGTCGAGGATTCACTTCAGTTGAAACATGGGCGAGGGGCAATATGGTGTCTTGATTGTCACAGCGCGACTAACCGTAACAAATTGATTGATCGCCAGGGAAATGAGATAAGCTTTAATCAACCTCAGAGATTATGTGGAACTTGCCATGGTGAGGTATATATTGACTGGCGGGCTGGGTTACATGGAAAGAGAATAGGTAATTGGGCTACGGGCGGCAAGAAGAGATGGTGGGTTTGCACTGAATGTCATAATCCGCACACTGTTCAGGTCAATAGATTTAACCCAATTAGCCCGGAGCCGCCACCACCTCTGCCCAAAGGTATGCAAAGCGCCAATCATGAGCGGGTAGGGCATGGCATACATCACTCCAAGATTATTAATTAGCCGCCGCCGGTGCCCTTCAATTTAATGTCGATTTTATCGTGCATGAACAGCGGCACCGATGGGTGTTTTTTAAATATCCAGCCGCTGTAAATCACTTTGCCATTTTCAGTAATAACTGCCCTTAGCGCCGGATTTTTCAATTCGTTAGACGCTGAAGTGATGCCTTTGCCGTCCATCACAAAGTGCGGCAGGAACTCTTTTATCTCCAATGCCATATTGGTGCCATTTATAGTATTGCCCTGGCTGCCAATTTTAAACTTGTAGTCGGCTTCACTATTCTTGGCTTTATTGGTAACAGTGATGACCACGCTATGCCATTTTTTATTTACCTGTGCTGGCACGACAATAGGAACGGATTTCTTATCCTTATTCAAAATTGCTGTCCCATGGGCATGTTGGGCAATGTCCTGCGGCGGACTGCTATGATCTTCTCCGCTTGCACTAGTCGATTTTCCACAGCCGGTTAACAAAATCACAATTGCAAAATAAATAAATGACGATTTAGACAATTTTGCCTCCTTATAAAAAAACCACCCCGCCATGAATATATCCTGACGGGGTGGGGTTTAAGGGTTCAACAGCGGCTTACTTCTTTTGCTTCGCTTCGAATTCTTCTCTCATCCGCTTGGCCTCTTCCAGAATCCTGGTAACGGTTTCATTGGTAGGCGCCCAGCCATACCAGTGCATATAGTCATTGCTGACATGGAATGCACCCTGGAAGGTCCGTTGGCGGTGCTCAAGCATGATGAGGTACAGGTCCTGTTCTATACCTGACTTCGTGTAGTAATACTGAAGCAGGTCAGGCCCATATTCCCAGCCTTTGGGCTTGGCGAGGATGCCGTCTTTGTAGAGACCCTGTACGGCGGCAATGGCCTTGGCATATACGGCGTCGACTTCTTTGATAGTCGTATCCGATGCCTTGAAGAAGTCATTGACATAGTCTTTGCTATGACATTCGTTGCAGGTCTTCTTCATCTTGGCCCGGAGTGTGTTGAACTCGTCGGGACCCCTTGCGGCCCGCCCTTGAGCGACGATCTCAACAAACCGCTTGGTAGGCTGAAGATTGGCATCTATGACGCCAGCGGCTTGCAAAATAAGCGCCCTATTGAAGGTCCACTCGGGATCGTCGTCAACGTCGACATAATGCCCGCTAGGCAGCGCGGCGGCGAGCGATGTCAACTGTTTCTCCAGTGACGGGGCTACCTTGATAAGCGCCAGGACATTTTCCTTGGTGGGAATTCTCAGGCCGAGGAAACCCCATGAGGTTACGACTTCATGGTCGCCGTTCGAGATATGACACTTCTGACAAGTAGGCGCCCTGCCATCGCTCTTGTTGCCGTCTATGCCCCAGATGATCCCGTGTTTAGAGGAGGTATACATCTCATATTGGGGATGATCGAAGCCCATGTGGCAGTTCGAACAGGCTCGCGGATCCTGAGCCTCTTTTTTGGAGAACGAATGCCGGGTATGGCAGGCATCGCACTGGGCGTTGCCATAACGATACTCGGACGCCTCTTTGCCGCCGTCATGGCTAATCGCACCCATATTGCCCTGAGCCGCGCCGACCAGGCCCTTTTCACCCATCTTGTGGCAGCCGGAACACCCTCTATAACCATCCTTGCCAATCGAAGCCGGGATGCTATGCCAGGCTACCTGCGATTTCATGCCGAACCAGGCCAGGTTGTGCTTACCCTTTTTATATTGTTCGACCTTTTCCTGGTGACATGTCTTGCAGGTCTCAGTCGTCGGCATCTTGGCCATTTTGTAGTCGGTCATCGACTTGTGATCGGCGCCATGGCATATCGAACAATCAAGGTGCGCATTCTTGGCCATCGCACCCTCCATATACTGCTTGACGATACCCGGCGTTACCTTTTCATGGCATTGAACACATTCGGACTTTGCTGCCCACGACAAAATCGGCAAAGCGGTGATAACAATACCGATAATAAACCGCCTTAATATACGCATTTAAATCTCCTTTAACTTCAAGATAATTAAACACCCTCTAAACCCCATGCGGGGCCCACTACAAATACCTTTGCTGGTGGTTAATGAATTGCATTCGCCTTGCTGCTATAGGCACCCACCGCATGATGAGAAAACTATCCCACTCCACTAGTGTGGTTACATTGACCTACATCAAGAATTTCTGGAAAAAACGACAGGTTGGAGCAGTGCCTGGCTTTGAGTGCGGGCGGTGTGAGTTGAGGCGGGTCAGGCTGAGTGCCAGCCAGTGTCCCACGATGCACAAACAGAAACGGCCTCCATCACGGGAAGCCGTTTGAATGCTGGTGGGCGGTGTGGGATTCGAACCCACGACCAACGGATTAAAAGTCCGCTGCTCTACCAGCTGAGCTAACCACCCAAAGGGGCGCGGATTATTTCAAACTACCTGCCAGTCAGTCAACCTAAAAGCCTTGCGGCCCTCATCGATATGGGGTCGGATCGGCCACGCCAGCCTCGATGAAACCTTGTCGACGGAAGCGGCAGGAATCGCATACTCCGCAGGCGCGACCCTGTTCGTCGGCCTGATAGCAGGACACAGTCAGGCCATAATCCACGCCCAACCCACTGCCCAACCGGACGATCTCGGCCTTGCTCAGGTACATAAGCGGTGTTTCGATGGTGACGGGCTGGCCTTCGACGGCCCGTTTGGTGGCCAGATTGGCCATGCGCTGAAAGGCGGCAATGAACTCTGGCCGGCAGTCCGGGTAGCCCGAATAGTCAACCGAGTTGACGCCGATGAAGATGGCGTCGGCATCCAGCACCTCGGCCCAACCCAGGGCCAAGGACAGCATGACGGTGTTGCGAGCCGGGACATAGGTGATGGGGATGCCCGCGCTCGGCGCAGTCGGCACCGCCATATCTTTGTCGGTGAGCGCCGAGCCGCCAAACTGGCCGATGTCCAGATGGACGACTCGCTGCCCCGCCACGCCGAGCTGCGCGGCCACTGCGCGCGCCGCGTTCAGCTCAGAGGCATGGCGCTGGCCATAATCGACGCTCAGCGCATAGCACTCGTAGCCCTGGTTCCTGGCCACCGCGAGCGCCGTGGCGGAATCCAGCCCGCCCGACAACAATACGACCGCTTTTTTGCTCATCTGCCCCTTTCCTCGCCCCACAAAAATTTGTGCAACTGTATCTGCAAGCGCACGGGCAGGCCATCGCGCAGTATCCACCCGGCCAGGTCGCGGGGTTGAAGCTGGCCGTGGGCCGCCGAGAACAGGACCGGGCAGCGTTCTGCAATCCGGTAGCGGCTGACGATTGCCGCCGCCCAGCGGTAATCGGCCTCGTCCACCAGGACGAACTTGACCTCGTCGCGTTCGGCCAGCAAATCCAGGTTGGTCCAGCGGTTACGGTCCACCTCGCCGGAACCGGGCGTCTTGACGTCAACGATGCGGGACACCCGCAGATCGACCGCGTCGATGGCCAAGGCGCCGCTAGTTTCGAGGGCAACGTCGTAACCGGCATCGCACAGGGCGGCCATCAGGTCCAGGCTGGCCTTCTGGGCCAGGGGTTCGCCGCCGGTGACGCAGACATGACGAGTGGGGTGGCCGGCAACAGCGGCCAGTATGGCGCCGATCTCAAACCATTGGCCGCCCTGAAAGGCGTAGGTAGTATCGCAATAGCCGCAGCGCAACGGGCAGCCGGTCAGGCGCACAAAGACGGTCGGCAAGCCAGCGCGCAGCCCTTCTCCTTGCAGCGAGAAGAACATCTCGCTGATACGCAAACGACGGTCCGTCAAGATCGGGTCACTTCAGCAGCAACTGCATTCTCTGAGCCATAGCCGCTTCCTCGGTCTTGGGATATTTGGCGATAACCTGATCCAGCACCTGATTGGCCTTGCCCGCCTCGCCCAGTTGGATGTCGGCCCGCGCCAGGCCGATCATGGCGGCGGGCGCCTTGGCATGTTGCGGATAGTCCTTCAGCAGGCGTTGCTGACTCAGTTGGGCATTCTTGTAATCGCCCTGGGCGTAATAGGAAAAGCCCAGCCAGTACAGAGCATTACCCGCCAGAGCGGCATTCGGATAGTGTTTGAGAAAGCCATTCAGGGCCGCCACTGCGGTCGGGTAGTCTTCCGCCTTGACCCGATTGAGCGCCGCCTCGTAGGCCTTGGTCTCTGCTTCCGGATCGACCGCGACCGCAGCCAGGGCGGCGACGATTGGGGTCGGCACACCGGCCGGGATGGCCGCAGCGCCCGGCGCGACCGCCGCGCGCGTCGCCAATTCGCGGGCCTCCTTGAGCCGCAGATCAAAATCGGCCAATACATCCTTTTGCCGCTTGTCGGCGATCTGTTGTCGATGGTCCAGCTCATCCAGGGCGCCGCGCAACCGGGCCAATTCGGCTTGCAGGACTTCGATCTGGTTTAGCAGGCTCAACACGCCCTGGCTACTAGACTGGTCCTCCAGCCTGGACTGGCGTTTTGATAGGTCGTCAAGCCGGCCTTGCAGCACCTGGAAACAGCGGTCGTCGGCGCTGGGCTGGACAGCGGGTTCAGCCGCCGCCGCGCCCAGCGTCACCAGCAGCAGCGCAAGGCCGCCGCTATTTCGCAACGCGCTCATTCGCCTTGATAGCGAATTTCGGTACGTCTGTTTTGTTGCCATGCCGCCTCGTCATGTCCCTCGGCTGCCGGTTTTTCCTCGCCGAAGCTGATGGTTTCCATTTGTTCATCCTTCGCGCCCAGAACCGACATGGCCTGCTTCACGCTATCGGCCCGACGCTGTCCCAGGGCCATATTGTATTCCCGGCTGCCGCGTTCATCGGCATTGCCTTGCAGCACCACCTTGGCCTGGCCATGGCTCTTGAGAAACTGGGCGTGAGCCTCGATCAGGGCGCGGTAATCGGGCTTGATGGCGAACTTGTCGAAATCGAAATAGACGATCCGCTTGGATAGTATGTTGTTCGAGTCCTTGAGCTTGGCCGCATCGGCTGCATTGACGCCTTCGATGCCGGACGGGCCTTGGCCTGCAAGCGACTGAGATTGGTCGGCGGCACCAGGCGCCAGACCGTGGGTCTCAACTTGCGGGCCGGACGGCGTGGCAGGCACGGGCGCCGGCGTGACCGCCGTGGGCGCGCCGTGGTCTTCGATTGGGGCCTTGGTCTGGCTGGTACCGCAGGCAGCCAACAATACACTGGCAAACAACACACTCACCAAAGATAAACGTTTCATCTGTTTTCTCCTGATATGAATTATAAAAAGTACGGTCAGCTAAAAATTCAGGGCGCCCAAACCGGCTCTCGCAGGTCGCCGGTCAGTGAAAGTCGCTGCTTGATCTTGCCATCCACGCTCACCGTCGCCAACACCTCGCGGCTGCCCAGGCGAGTGGCGTATAGGATACTCCTACCATTCGGCGCGAAGTGGGGCGATTCGTCCTGTGGATTATCGGTCAGTGTCTGTACCTGCCCCGTGGCCAATTCCATGACGGCGACGTGAAAGCCACCGCTATCCTGATGAATGAAGGTTAGTCGCTGGCCATCCGGAGAGAGATTGGGCGAGACGTTGTAGGCGCCGTCGAAGGTCACCCGGCTGGCTGCGCCGCCGGCCGAGCGCATACGATAGATCTGTGGGCTGCCGCCGCGATCCGAGGTGAAATAGAGCCAGTTGCCATCAGGGCTGAAGGCCGGTTCGGTATCCAGCGCGCCGCCCTTGGTCAGGCGTTCGGCCGAGCCGCCCTCGGCATCGATCCGGTAAATCTGCGACGAGGCATCCTTGGACAGGGCGAGCACCAGTTTCTTGCCGTCGGGCGACCAGGCCGGCGCCGAGTTGGAACCGCGAAAATTGGCCACCGCCTTACGCCGGCCGCTGGCCAGGTCCTGTACGAAGACCACCGGTTTTTTTCGTTCGAAGGAGACATAGGCAAGCCGACTGCCGTCGGGTGACCAGACCGGTGAAATAACCGGTTCCGGCGAGCGCATGATCGCGACATTGTTGTAACCGTCGGCATCGGCGACCTGGAGTTCATAGCGCCCCTGGTGTTTCAGGACGAAGGCGATGCGACCGCTGAAATTGCCCGGCACACCGATCAGCTTTTCATAAACGATGTCCGCTATCTTGTGGCCGATCGCCCGTGCCTTGGCCGGCGCCACTGCATAACTGAAGCCGGCCAATTGGCTCTGACGCACCACGTCGTAGAGCCGGAACCGGATGTCCAGACGGCCATCCGGCAGCGTACCGACCTGACCGACCACCAGGGCATCGGCCTTGCGCGCTCGCCATTGTGGGAAGGGGGCGGTTTGCGCCTCGCCTGGCGCACCCAGGCCGGCGCCATCGACCAGGCTGAACAGGCCGCTGCGCTCCAGGTCTGCCCTGACGATCTGAGCCGGGTCAAGGCCCGTCTCGCCGGGCTGGCGGAAGGGCGTGATGGCGATGGGTAACTGACTGGCCCCGCCACCGACGATGTCGATGGTCATGCCTGCCTGGGCGACACCCGGCGCGACCAAAACAACGAGCATGCACAACAGTGCAGCCCAGTGGGAACATTGCTTCAATCCAGTCGTCTTTGCCATATTCACCCTCGTTATATAGGCGTCCGCGAGCGCCGAAAATCAGCGGTCATGTGGCCGGAAATGTAGTTCCAGGCCAGTTCGAAACTCGGCGGCAAGGTCACGGTCCGGGGGCAGCGGCAAGGGATTAGCCTTCCAGATGGCCCGCTCCACTTCCTGGTCATAGGCCGGCTGCCGGCTGGACCGCGCCTGGGTGACGCGAACCACCTCGCCATTGGGCAGCATATCGACTCGATACACCGCCTCCGGGTTGCCTTGCAAATTGCCTGGCAAGCGCAACTCGCCGCGTATCTTTTGCTGGATACGGCTCATGTAATCCGCCAGCAGCTTGACCCGCGCCGAGTCCCCGGCCTGCTTCCTTATGTCCTGGCTTTCCCGATTAAGTTCTTGGGAAGTTTGCGCCGCCAGCAGGGCGTCGATATTCTTCCGCGCCTTATCCTGAGCCTGGCGCTTTTGCTCGGCGGCTTGGCGCTCCTGTTCCTGGCGCTGCCGCAATTGCTGCGCCTCCTGGCTCAACCGAGCCTGCTCCAACCGTTTCATCTCCTCGGCCAGTTGCCGGCGTTTATCGTCTTCCTGGCGTTTTTTCGCCTCTTCCAACTTCAGTTCTGCCTCATGCTGGCGCACGGCCTTGGCCCGCATGGCGATGTCGGCCTTGGCGGTCGGCTCGGTTTTAGCCACGGGCCTGGCCACCGGCTTGGTTCGCGGCGGAATCGGGACGGGCGCCGGCAGATCACGCCACATATCGGCATACACCGGCACGTCCGGCAGGCGTTTCCAGGACACGCCTAGTACCAATACTGCGAACAACAGCAGGTGGACCGTGAACGCCAGTCCGCCGGCCAGAAATTTATCGCTGGAAATGGCCTGGTTCACGCAGGGCCCCGATTCAGGTCTGGGCCGGCTTGACCAGCAGGCCGATACGCGCCACGCCCAGTTGCTGCAAGCGATCCATCACCCGCATCACCGCTTCGTAGCGCACCGACTTGTCGGCCGAAATGACCACCGGCCGATTGGCATCTTCACGCTGCCGGCGTTGTATGACCTCGGCCAATCCGGTCACAGAAACGGGCTCGCCGGTTGCCGACGTTGCCCGATCGCGCAACAGCAACGAGCCGTCGGCGCGGATGGTCACCTCCAGCGGTGTGCCCGGCGCCTGACTGCTCTTGCCGATGCTGGGCAGCTCGACCTGGGACGGGTTGATGAACGGCGCCGTCACCATGAAGATGACCAGCAGTACCAGCATGACGTCGATGTAGGGCACCACGTTGATCTGATTCATGGCCCGCCGGGGCCGCCGCCGGATCATGACTTGTAGGCTTCCCGCTGCAACAGGTTGGAGAACTCTTCCATGAACACGTCGTAGCGGTTGGCCAGCCGGTCCAGTTCATGGGTGAAGTTGTTGTAGGCGATGACCGCCGGGATGGCGGCAAACAGGCCGATGGCAGTGGCGATCAAGGCCTCGGCGATGCCCGGCGCGACCTGGGCCAGGGTGGTCTGGGCGACATTGGACAGGCCGCGAAAGGCGTTCATGATGCCCCAGACCGTGCCGAACAGACCGACATAGGGCGACACCGAGCCGACCGTGGCCAGAAACGGCAGCTTGGCCTCCAGGATGTCCATTTCCCGCTGATAGGTGGCGCGCATGGCGCGCCGCACGCTCTCTACCATACTGTCCGGGGCGACACCGGGCTGGCGTTTCAACTTGCTCAGTTCCCGATAGCCGGCCCGGAACACCTCTTCCATGCCGCAACCACGATGGATGCTGCTGACCCGTTTGACGATCTCCTGAAAACCACCGCTCCAGAACTCCCGTTCGAATAGCTCGGCCTCGCACCGTTCCTTGCGCAGGGCGAACAGTTTGTCGAAGATGGTCCACCAGGACATGAATGACGCCCCCAACAGCAGCAACAGGACCAGCTTGACCACCCAACTGGCGTGGCGGATGAGTTCGATGAAGGAGAGGTCTTGGCTCAGTTCCATTTAGGAAATCTTTCCAGAATAGGGTCGGGAATTTTCGCCGGCCGGAACGATGCGGCGCCGACACAGGCCACTTTGACCCGCGCCGTCAGCAGCGTCTCGTCGCCGCGCATGACGGCCTGTTCCATCACCAGACTGGCGCGGCCGACTTCTCGCAACCCGCAGCGCACGGCCAGGATGTCGTCAAAACGGGCCGGCCGGAGATAGTCGGCCTGCACCCGGCGCACCACAAACATGACCCCGTCGCGCCCGGCAAGTTCCGTTTGCCCGATGCCCAGCTCACGCAGCCACTCGGTGCGCGCCCGTTCGAGAAACTTCAGATAATTGGCGTAATAGACCACGCCGCCGGCATCGGTATCTTCCCAATAGACCCGCACCGGCCAGTTAAAGCCCGGCTCACTCATCGAACAACTCCGTAGATTGCTTCCGGGTCGGCGTCGCCAGGCCGAAATGGCGATAGGCCAGCGGCGCCGCCGCCCGGCCACGCGGCGTGCGGGCCAGGAAACCTTGCTGAATCAAGTAGGGCTCCAGCACATCCTCGATGGTGTCGGCCGCCTCGCCAATCGCCGCCGCCAGGTTTTCCAGTCCGACTGGGCCGCCGGCGAACTTCTCCAGCAGGGCTTGCAACAGTTTGCGGTCCATCACGTCGAGACCAGCGGTGTCGACTTCCAGCATCTTCAGCGCGGCATCCGCCACCGCAGTGTCGATCCGACCGTCGGCCTTGACCTCGGCGTAGTCGCGCACCCGGCGCAGTAGCCGGTTGGCGATCCGGGGCGTGCCGCGCGAGCGGCGGGCCACCTCCAGTGCGCCTTCCGGTGAGATTTCGATCTTCAGCAATTGCGCCGAACGCTTGACGATATGGGTCAGCTCCTCGGCGTTGTAGAACTCCAGCCGGGCGACGATGCCGAAGCGATCACGCAGCGGATTGGTCAACATGCCGGCCCGCGTGGTGGCGCCGATCAGGGTGAAGGGCGGCAGGTCCAGTTTGACCGAGCGCGCCGCCGGCCCCTCGCCGATCATGATGTCGAGCTGAAAATCCTCCAGCGCCGGATAGAGTATCTCCTCGACCACCGGGCTCAAACGATGGATTTCGTCGATGAACAGCACATCGCGCGGTTCCAGATTGGTCAGCAGCGCCGCCAGGTCGCCGGCCCGTTCCAGCACCGGGCCGGAGGTGGTACGCAGATTAACCCCCATCTCCTTGGCGACGATGTGCGCCAGGGTGGTCTTGCCCAAGCCTGGCGGACCGAACAACAACACATGGTCGAGCGCCTCGGCGCGATTCTTGGCGGCGGTGATGAAGATGTCCAGTTGCTCGCGGGTCCGCGCCTGGCCGACGTAGTCGCGCAGGAATTGCGGCCGCAGCGCGCGCTCGAAGACCTCCTCTTCCCTGGAGGCGGGGGTCGCGGCAATCAGTCGGTCGGGTTCGAGCATGGTCGATAAAAAGACGTTATGGGGCGTTAGTCCGGCCACAACTAAGCTGTGCAAGTGTAGCAGAGCGAGGCATGGTAAACCGTCGCCCGACGCCGAATTTGTTAGCGCAAAGTAATAATGTCCCCTTTCTCCCAAATAGAAATGTCCCCTGAGTAATTAAACTCAGCTTCTGTAAAAACCAGAGGCGGGCA
>PFGT01000001.1:0-2463 GCA_002782005.1 Hydrogenophilales bacterium CG12_big_fil_rev_8_21_14_0_65_61_21
CAGCACCTGCTTGACCCGGGTGCGGTCGGCCTTGACGAAGCGGGGTGTGTCGAAGCGCGGGAAGGTCATGCCGATGCCGCGCTGCTGGGCCTGGGGCTCGATCATGGCGCGGCATTCGAGCATGACTTCGGCCAGCGAGACCGCCTCCTGGGACAGCGTCACCTTGCCGGATTCGATCAACGACAGATCAAGGATTTCATTGATCAGTTCCAGCAGATACCAGCCCGCCTTGAGGATCTGGTCGAGGTTGCGCTGCTGCGATGGCGTCGGGCTTGGCACGCCGGATTCCATGAGTTGCGCGAAGCCGAGAATGGCATTCAGCGGCGTGCGCAGTTCATGGCTCATGCCGGAAAGAAAATCCGTCTTTGCGCGGTTGGCTTTTTCGGCGGCGGCCAGGGCCTGGTTCAGTTCCGCTTCGACCTGCTTGCGCAGCGAATTGTCGGTGCCGATCAACAGGTAGCCGATCAGTTCGCCGAAATCATCGCGCAGCGCCGTGATCGACACGATGGCCGGAAATCGACCGCCATCCTTGCGGATGTAGGTGAGTTCGTAGATGTCTTCGATGCCGCGCGAAGCCTTGAACGCCAGCGCCTCGAAGCCCGGCGCGATGGGGGTGTCGAGTTCCAGGCTGAGCGCCTGTGCCCGCGCCATCACTTCCAGCGGGTCGTGAATGTCGCTGGGATTGATCTTGTTCACCACCTCGACGGCCTGGTAGCCCAGCATGCGCTCGGCGCCGATATTGAATAACTGGATGATGCCTTTCTCGTCGGTGGCGATGATCGAGAAATTGGCACTGGTGAGAATGGCGTTCTGCAAGGCCCCGGTCTTGAACAAGGCCTCCTGACGCCGAGCTTCGCTGCCGCGGTCGTTGTTGGGGGAGGGGGGGCTTGTTTCGGCCATGGTTGATTTCCGTGCAAAGCGGGGAACGATCCCGAGGTGAGGGATGCAGACTTGCAGACTTGCAGACTTGCAGATAGCCGACTGTACGCTGGCACACACACGCGGGCGGAAATTCCCTCGGACTGGCGGGAAAGCTCTCTGCGCCGCCAATCAGAAAAATAGTGTTCGATACGTTCGCCAGCGTACAGAGCGCCTCAGTAAAGAAGCGGATCGTTGCGATCGGGAAAATGGGATTTACAGCGTGGCTTGGGCTGGATTCCGTCTTTATTCAGCGTTTTTAAGGAGTAAAAAAATGCTCGAAACCATTGCGATTCTCTTGATTGTTCTCTGGGTGCTAGGCTTGGTCACTTCGTACACGATGGGTGGGTTCATTCACATCCTCATCGTCATTGCGGTCGTGGTGATCTTGCTGCGCGTCATTCAAGGCCGGCGTCTATAAAGAGACTTGAGGAATCAACCATGAACTCGAAACAACCCACAACGGAGAAAACCATGAATGCGTTATCTAACGAAGTCTCGAAAGAACAATTGATCGCCGATTTCAATGTGGTGATCGCGGACGCGGAAGCGCTGCTGAAAGCCACTGCCAATCAAGGCGGTGAGAAGCTGGCCGAGGTACGCGCCAAGGCGGAGGAATCGCTCCGGGTCGTGAAAGCCAGGATGCTGGATGCGCAGGAAGCGCTGGTGCTCAAAACCAAGGCGGCAGCCAAGGCGACTGACGTTTATGTCCACGAAAATCCCTGGAATGCGGTCGGCGTCGCCGCCGGTCTCGGCTTGTTGATCGGTTTTCTGATCGGCCGCCGTTAGGCGTTTTGGTATGTCGGAGAAAACACCCGGCGAAAGCCGGGGACTACTTGATTCGTTGACTACGCTGGCGGCCTCGCTGGTTGCCATCGCGCATACGCGCCTTGATCTGTTGTCCTCGGATATAGAGGAGGAGCGGGAGCATTTCTTTTCGCTGCTGGTGTTGGCGCTGACTGCTCTGTTTTGCCTGGGGATCGGCGTGCTGCTGGCAACGCTGCTGCTGGTGGTCGCATTCTGGGATACCTACCGTCTCCTGGTGCTGGGCACGCTTGCCGGGCTGTTTCTGGCGGCGGGTATCGCCGCATGGCGAATCGCCCTGCACAAGGCGAGGGCCAAACCGAGATTGTTCGCGGCGAGCATGTCGGAATTGTTGAAAGACCGGCAGCAGCTCGTTTCCCGTCCATGAGCGAAAAATCTGCCCGCCTGGCTGACCAACGTGAACGCCTGGTTGCTCTGGCGGCGGCTCAACGCACCGCATTGGCGCATAACATCGAGCCGTGGCGTATTCCGTTGGCGCGGGTTGACCAGGGATTGGCTGTATTGCGGGTGATCAAGCGCAATCCCGCCTGGATCGTTGTCAGTGGCGTTTTGCTTGCGGCGTTGCTGCGTGGCAACAGCATGAAATGGCTGCGGCGCGGCTGGGTGGCGTGGCAGATGCTGCGTGGACTGCGCAGCAGGTAGGGGGGAGCCTGCCCGAAAAAAAGCTGCCAGGCGAGTCAGATATCCCTTCAACATGATCAGGAGCAAACACCATGTCCA
>PFGT01000001.1:2494-3222 GCA_002782005.1 Hydrogenophilales bacterium CG12_big_fil_rev_8_21_14_0_65_61_21
ACACGCTTTGCTGACAGCAAAAGAAAAGAAGGCGGCCAAACAGGTGAAGAAGCATGCCGGGGATGCTGTCCCTTTGATCGTGAAGAGTTCCTGAGTTCACACCCTGCCGGTGCGTTCTTTGGAGGCTTCGTTTCTCTGGCAATTGACCAGCGTAGCGCTGCACTCTTGATGCGACTTATGCTGAAGCCAGCCTTCCTAAAGTAACTGCGTGGCACGCCAGGCTCCTGCATCAACCCCTTCGTTTGGTGTCTCTCGTTCACAATGAGCCACACAGAGTTTGTGTTTGCGACCGGATATATAAGTTCCATACAGCGTGCACCACGGCACTAGTACCTCATTTCATCGTAACTTGCGGATAGAGATGTCTGAGCTTGATGCGTGCCTGCTCGTTAATGAACTGCCATACGACACCGGTCTGTGCATCATTGCGTGCTTCAGCCCAAGCCTTGGCTTCACGGCGCAACGTGTCGATGTCCTCAATGCGTCGAGACAAACATTGTTTGGTAAAGACGCTCAGTTCGATTTCGGCCACATCCAGCCAACTGCCGTGCTTGGGGGTGTAATGAATTTCCAGCCGATCCAGCAGCCGTCGCGCCTCGGCAGGCTCGAACGCCTTGTACAAGGAAGCGGGCGCGTGGGTGTTGAGGTTGTCCCAGATCAGCACGACCTTCTTCGCGGCAGGGTAATCAACGTCAAGCAGCTCTTTGACCTCATGGGCCAGATCGATC
>PFGT01000034.1 GCA_002782005.1 Hydrogenophilales bacterium CG12_big_fil_rev_8_21_14_0_65_61_21
ATAGTGGATAAGTTCAGCAAGAATGGGGCAACGCCATGCAGTTGCGAGTAGGACGGACAGACCAGCTTAAACTAGACTGAATTCTGTCTTGACGGATGGGTCCACCATAGCTTGAATCGACCGCAGTCGTCTCGCCACGGATGCCGGATGACCCGCCCAGCGGCGGATAAAGGGCGAACAATCGTTCGGCGATGTCGGCCAATTTGGAAGTCTGTTTCGCTACGCTATCCGGGGTTGCCTCGACAGCCGCTTCGCTATGAGGGTGTTCGGCCGCACTGCGGTCGTTACCAGATGCGCCGATCCGGTCTCGCGCATCACCGGTATCCCTCAGTCTTGACGGCTGTACCGGTTTCAGCGGCGCCAGCAGTTGGTTGAGTTGCTCATACAGTTTGCCGTAGTCGGCCTGCAATGCCTTGCCGAATTGCCGGTACAGGATCGCCCGCATGTCATTATTGAAGTCCAGTTCGCGCAGGGTGTCCTGAAAGGTCAGACAGACCGCCTGGGGGCCGAAAGGGTCGTTATGTGGGCCGATCGGCACGGCGTTAAGACGGCTGAAGCGCTGGGCAAACTGATACATGGCCGATCGATTGTCGACATTGATACGATTGAACAGGGCTGAGATGTTGAGCCAGTCCTCGAAGCTGTCCTCGTCCAGGATGCTGAGTTCATCGCCGCTCTGGGGCGATGCGTTTTCCTTGATCTCGCCGATCTTGTACATCCGTTCGATCAGCATGTCAAAGTGCCGCTGGCTGATTTCATCAATGCGAATCTGCATATCGGTCAGACCATTCAAATAACGCGAATGGTCTGCTAACGGCAGGTGGTCGGTGTCCTGTTCCGCTATCTTCCATTTGATATCTTCAAGCAGGGTCTGCCATGCCTGGCCCAGAAAGATGCGAAACAGATTTATGCAATCCCTCAGGATGGCCTGGCTTTCCTCCGGCAACAGGACGTCATCGGCATGGCCATTCTGTGGCAGCTTGACGCGCGCTTGGGCCATGGCCTGAAAGACCTCGGCTGGCATATCTTCCAACAAGTAAATGCCAAAATCGGCTGCCGATTGGTGGGTCAGCTTGCCCTGTAGCGGCCGATACCGTTCGCCCAATTCGGCCAGGAATTTGACGGTTACGGCCTCGTCCTGTCGATGGCTCGTGGCAATATGGGCGGCGGCGCCGCGGTCAAGCGCCTGGAGCTTAAGCCCCTTTTTACTGAAATCGTGAACCACGCAGGCGATCGTCTCACCGTTGGCAAAGACCAGACTGGCCGATTCACGCGTTCTAAGGCGGGCAAAATGCCGTGGGGTATTGCTCATTACTGAACCGTCCTCGCCCATTCAATGATTTCGCTACGGCGTCTGCGGCCCTCCGGACCGATCAGCCGGGCCAGATCAACGGCCAGGTTCTCCGGGGTTGGCAGGGCATCCTTGGCCTCGCCCGGGTGACTCAGCGTCCGCTGCGGTGAGTGGATCGGGCCGGGGATGACCAGATTGATCCTCAAGTTAGTCAAGTCGTCCCATTCCTGGGCCTGGATCAGGAAGTAGGCCTCCAGCGCTGCCTTGGCGACGGCGAAGCCGCCCCAATAAGCCCTGGGCGCATGGCCGTGGCTTTCGCCGAGCAGGATAACCGCAGCATCCGGGGCGGCGCCAAGCAGCGGCTGACAAGCCTGGTTGATGGCGAATGGGGCGATCGCGTTGACCTTGAACAAGACCCGCCACTGAGCCGCCGTTTGCAGCCCGAGCGGGCTTGGTCGGACGAAGCTGGCGGCGCAATGCAGAATGCCATCCAGGCGACGCAGTTGCTGACCGATGGTCTGGGCCAGGGTTTCGAAATCGGGGTCATCGGCCTTTTCCAGGTCCATGGGGAAGATGGCCGGCATCGGCCCGCCGGCGGCGATGATTTCATCATAGACCTGTTCCAGCTTGGCTACGCTCCGGCCCAGCAAGATCACCGTCGCGCCCTGGGCGGCGAAGGTCCGCGCGGCGGCCCGGCCGATGCCTTGACCGGCGCCGGTGACCAGGATTACCCGGTCCTTGAGTAATCGATCGTTTTCCATGAACGAACCCTAATTGGATGGGACTACTCAAGCCTAGTCAAAAATTAAGTGGGCGCATCTTACGCCGCTTCGAACCGCACCTTCTAGGGTAGCCGGATAATCGCCGGCGGTATAGTCGCCGGCCAGGTACAAGCCGGCAATCGGGGTGGCATGGCCGGGCCGCACCAAGCCTGGTCTAGAGGCAAATGTGGCGCGTTTTTCGACGATGGCCTTACTGGCAAGCAGCGCTGGTAATGGGCCCAACTCGACGGTCAGTTTATGCAGCAGTTGGTCTCGTAGTCTTTCGGGCGCTTGTTTCAGATGCGGTCCTTCGGCGCTGATGACGATGGCTACCATGCCCGGTGCCAGGTCGTTGCGTTCGAAGGCCCAGGGCGCCGCGCCGTAGCCCAAGGCCAGCATGGGATAAGGAAACCGGAGCGGCGCCGCGAAACGTAGCCAAAGGGTGAGGATGGGTTGCCAAGTGAATTGCCGTATCTGGGCGGCCGTTTTTGCCGCCACTGCAATTCCGGCCAGTAGGGCCGGGACCCGAGCCGGGTGGGTAGCGATAATGACCTGGTCCGCCTCAAGGTCTGGGCCAAGTAGCGTAAACCGGCCCTGTTCCAGGCGCAGCGCTTCGACCCGACTGGACAGTCGAACCGTGCTACCCCGCTCGGTTAAATAGCGTTGCGCGGCCTCGGGTAATAGGCGCCCCATGGCGGCCCGGTTGAACAGAAAATCGCTGTCTTGACGGGCACCGGCCAGGCTGTCGCGCAGTACATTGCAGAACACCTGGGCCGAGGCCATGGCCAGCGGGGTATTGAGAGCGGCGACGCAGATTGGTTGCCAAAGACGCTCAATCAGTCGGCGCGGCTGGCGATATTCGGCCAACAGTATGGCGGCTGAGCGGTCTGAGTCGAGTTTGAAATGACGCTGTTGCAGTGCGAGCATGAAGCGAGCAGCCGCCAGCTTGTCGGTTAAGCTCAAGCCCCGAGCCATGGTCAGACCGACGGCCAGATGGAACGGCGCCGGCAAGTCAGGCAGGGCCAGCCGGAAACCTGGAGCGCGTAAATCGAGCCGGCGCCTTTCCAGCAAGTCAAGCGTACCAAGCCGGGTCATCAAGGCCAACGTTTCACGATAAGCTCCGGCCATCAGGTGTTGACCGTTATCAATGATCAGCCCGGCCCAGTCCACGCTGCGAGATCGTCCGCCGAGTTGTTGGGCGGATTCGAACAGGGTCACCCGCCGGCCGGCGTCGGCCAGGGTCATGGCGGCGGCCAGCCCAGCCCAGCCGCCGCCGACGATGGCAATGCTCAAGTCCGGCCGGCTATCTGGGTTCAGGCGGTTATCCATGTCTTGGCGGCGAGCCAGAGTTTTCTGACCGGCGGTAGGGCAATCCGGGCGCCCAACACCGGATAGCCGGCAGCGCGGATTTCATCCAACAGGGCGCGGTAAATCGCCGCCATGATGAGGCCTGGGCGCTGGTCCTTGCGGTCGCCATCGGGGAGTAACGCGTATGCCTGCTCGTAGGCCGTGACGGCACGTCGATACTGGAACTCCATCAGTGTGCCGAAGTTTGTTGTCGCCCGGGCCTGAAGCAGGTCGGCCTCGCTGACGCCATAGGCCGCCATCTCGTCCATAGGCAAGTAGATGCGGCCGCGCCGGGCGTCCTCGCCCACGTCCCGGATGATGTTGGTGAGTTGCAGGGCCAGGCCGAGCTGAGCGGCGTATTTCATGGCGGCGTGGCTGCTGGCGCCAAAAATGCCGGCCGCGACCTCGCCGACGATGCCGGCCACTCGGTGGCAATAGAGGCGTAGCACCTTGAAGTCGGCGTAGCGCGTCAGCTCCAGGTCCATGGCCATACCGTCAATGATCTCTTCTAGTTGCTCGCGAGCGATGGGGTAGCGGGCGATGGCCGGGACCATGGCCAGGCTGACTGGGTGGTTGGGCTGGCCGGCATAGAGGCGATCCAGCTCGGCCCGCCACCAGTCCAGTTTTGCCCGTGCCACATGCACCTCTCGGCATTCGTCGACCACGTCATCGACCTCTCGGCAGAAGGCATAAAAGGCGGTGATCGCCTCGCGTTTCGGTCGGCTTAGGAACAGAAAACTGTAATAAAAGCTGGAGCCGCTGGCAGCGGCCTTGTCATGGCAGTATTGCCGAGGGGTCATCAGCGGCACCCGGAACCGGACCCGCAACTGCCGCAGCCGCCTTGTCCGGTGGCGCGCTTTTTCGCCGGCCAGAGCGCGTGGCGCAGCATATGGAACCAGTCGGCTAACCCAAGCAGCGGGCGGTGCTTGAACATGTCGCCCCGGCTGGCGGCCAGCTTTTCCAGGATACGGTTGCCGCCCAGTACGATGAGCCGGGTTTCCAGAGCGATCCGGCCTTTCAACGCCAAGCCTAGCGGCGCCCCGGCCTTAAGCATGCGTCGGGCCCGTTCGATCTGGGTCTTCATAAACTGTTGCCACAGTGCATCGACTCGGCCCTCGGCGATTTGACGTTCGCTGATACCGAACTTGGCCATTTCGTCCTGGGGTAGGTATATACGACCCTTCTTGTAATCGATGGCCACGTCTTGCAGAAAATTGATCAGTTGCAGGGCGGAGCAGATACCGTCGGACCAGGCTTGGTGCCGCTCATCATGGTCGCCATAAAGCTTGAGCAGGAGCCGACCGATCGGGTTGGCCGATTTCCGGCAATAAGCCATAACCTCGCCGAAATCGGCGTAGCGCGTCTTCCTAATATCCTGGCTGAAGGCGTCGAGCAGGTCGTGAAAGGGGGCATAAGGCAAGTCGTACTGCTGTATCGTCCGCGCCAGGTCGTTGAATATTGGGCCGACCGGCGGTTCGCCATGCTCCAGCGCATGTAGTTGGCCGCGAAATTGTTCGAGGCTAGCTAGGCGTTCCTCCGGGACGGCATCGCCTTCGTCGGCGATGTCGTCTGCGGCGCGGGCGAAGGCGTAGATACTGCGGACCGCGCCCCGCAAACGACTGGGCAGGAAGATCGAGGCTACCGGGAAGTTTTCATAGTGGCCGGCATCGATAACCTGAAAATTTAGATTAGTCATTTCGGATCATGAACTTATTGGCATGGGCCAGCGAGATGCGGCTGACAGCGAGGAGGCGCTATATTACACTTCGGCGTTTTCGCGAAAGTGGCGGAATTGGTAGACGCACTGGATTTAGGTTCCAGCGCCTTACGGCGTGGGGGTTCGAGTCCCCCCTTTCGCACCAAGTTTAGTAATCCAATAAGGAACTGTAATGTCTGTGACCGTAGAAAACCTGGAAGGCCTTGAGCGCCGCGTAACCCTCGTCCTGAATCCTGCCGAGATCGAGTCCGAAATCGCCAAGCGCCTGCAAAAACTGGCCAGGAACGTCAAGCTGGATGGGTTCCGTCCAGGCAAGGCGCCTCAGAAGATGGTGGCTTTGCGCTACGGCGCGGAGGTGCGAAACGAAGTCCTGGGCGATGCCTTGCAGACCCGATTCATCGAAACCATCAAGGCTAATGATCTGGATGTGGCTGGTTATCCTCAATTCGTAGCGGCCGGCGATGGTGTCTTTACCGCCACCTTCGAAGTGTTCCCAGTCATTACCGTCGGCGATGTCGGCCAGATCAAGGTAACTCGCCCTACCGTCGAGGTGACTGATGCCGATGTCGACCGTACACTGGATGTTTTGCGTAAGCAGCGTATCCATTTCCATGCCGTCGAGCGGCCGGCCCAGATGGCCGACCGGGTCCATATCGATTACGTTGGTACGATAGACGGTCAGCCTTTTGCAGGCGGCGAGGCCAAGGATTTCCCCATGGTGCTGGGCGAAGGCCGGACCCTGCCGGAATTTGAGGGTAGTTTGATCGGTATGAAGCCGGGCGAGAGCAAGACCTTCGATGTCACCTTTCCTGCCGACTATTTCGCCAAGGAGATGGCCAGTAAGACCGCTCGCTTCGCGGCCGTCGCAAAATCGGTGCACGAGCCCCATCTACCCGATCTGGACGAGGACTTTGCCCGATTTTTGGGTATCCACGAAGGCGGTATCGCAAAGTTGCGCGAGGAGATTGCCGACAACCTGCGTCGCGAGGCCAAGCGTCGCATCCAGTCCAAGGTAAAGGAACAGGTATTGGATGGCATGTTGGCCGTGACCCCATTCGATATTCCCAAGGGCTTGGTGGCGATGGAGCGAAAGAGTATGTTGGCGCATGCTGTGTCCGACCTGAAGGCCCGTGGCATGAAGGAGTCGGACATCAAGATGAACGATGATATATTCGACGCTCAGGCCCGGCGTCGGGTGTCGATTAGCCTGATGCTCAATGGCTTCTCCGCAGCCAACAACATTCAGGCCGAGGAGGCAAAGGTACGCACTCTGATCGATGAATTTGCCCAGAGTTATGAGAATCCGGCTGAACTGGTGGCGTGGTACTATCAAGACAAAGAGCGGCTACAGGACGTCAAGGCCATGGTGGTTGAAGATACCGTGGTCGATATGATTCTGGGGCGCGCCCAAGTCACGGATGAGCCCACCACCCTCGAACAACTGATGGGGAAAGCCTGATGTTCAACAACGAACGCATTGCCGCGATGCCCGACCCCTCCATGCTGGGTTATATTCCCATGGTGGTTGAGCAGAGCGGTCGCGGCGAACGCTCCTATGACATCTACTCACGTCTGCTCAAGGAACGGGTGGTATTTCTGGTTGGCCCGGTCAACGACATGACAGCCAATCTGGTGGTTGCCCAGTTTCTGTTCCTGGAGTCGGAAAACCCCGATAAGGACATTTACTTCTATATCAATTCGCCGGGCGGCTCGGTGACGGCCGGCATGGGCATCTACGACACCATGCAGTTCATCAAGCCGGACGTGTCCACCCTTTGCATCGGCCAGGCCGCCAGCATGGGCGCCTTCCTGCTCACCGCCGGCGCCAAGGGCAAGCGCTTTTGCCTGCCTAATTCGCGGGTAATGATCCACCAACCATTGGGTGGCTTTCAGGGCCAGGCATCGGACATTGAGATTCACGCCAAGGAAATCCTCTACTTGCGCGAGAAGCTGAATGGCTTGATGGCCAAGCATACTGGCCAGTCGCTGGAAGTGATCGAGCGCGACACCGATCGCGACTTCTTTATGGGCGCCGACGACGCAGTCAATTATGGCCTCGTCGATAAAGCACTGGCCAAACGTAGTGATGCTGTATAAACTTGACTAATATATTTTGGTATTCGGGGCGGCGACATGTCTGACAAGCAAGAACACGAGAAACTCCTCTACTGCTCGTTCTGTGGCAAGAGCCAGCATGAAGTGCGCAAGCTGATCGCCGGTCCCTCGGTGTTCATCTGCGACGAGTGCGTGGAACTATGCAACGACATCATCCGCGAAGAGGTTCAGAACGCCGCCGGCGGTAAGGACGAGTCCGACCGGCTGCCTACCCCGCAGGAGATACGCAATGTCCTGGACCAGTATGTGATCGGCCAGGGCATGGCCAAGCGTACGCTGGCCGTTGCCGTATATAACCACTACAAGCGTCTGCGTTCCCCAAGCCTGGGCAAGGACGATGATGTGGAACTGTCCAAGAGCAACATACTGCTGATCGGCCCGACCGGTTCAGGCAAGACACTGCTGGCCCAGACCCTGGCACGGCTCTTGAACGTGCCCTTCGTGATGGCCGATGCCACTACGCTGACCGAGGCGGGTTATGTCGGCGAGGATGTCGAAAACATCATTCAGAAGCTTTTGCAGAAGTGCGACTATGATGTCGATAAGGCCAAGAACGGCATTGTCTACATCGACGAAATCGACAAGATTTCCCGCAAGTCAGACAACCCATCGATCACCCGCGACGTATCGGGCGAGGGTGTTCAACAGGCTCTGCTGAAGATGATTGAGGGCACCACTGCCTCGATTCCGCCCCAAGGCGGCCGCAAGCACCCCAACCAGGAATACATCCAGGTCGACACCACCAACATCCTGTTCATTGTCGGCGGCGCCTTCAGCGGTCTGGATATGGTGATTCGCAACCGTACCGAAAAATCCGGCATTGGCTTCGGCGCTGAGGTAAAGAGCAAGGACAACCGCAAGGATATAGGCCAGGTCTTCAAGATGGTGGAGCCGGAAGACCTGATCAAATATGGCCTGATTCCCGAATTCGTTGGTCGCCTGCCGGTCATCGCCACCCTTGAGGAACTGGACGAAAAGGCCCTGGTGCAGATACTCACCGAGCCCAAGAACGCCCTGGTCAAGCAGTTTCAGAAACTATTCAAGATGGAAGGGGTTGAATTGGAGTTTCGCGATGAAGCCCTGCTGGCCATCGCCAAGGCGGCCATCAAGCGCAAGACCGGCGCGCGCGGCCTGCGCTCAATCATCGAACATGCGTTGCTGGACATCATGTTCGATCTACCCGGTTTGCAAGGCCTGCAAAAGGTGGTACTGGACGAGAACGGCATTAGCGGCGAGGGCAAACCCCTGCTTATGTATGCCGACCAAGCCAAGCAGTCGGCTCAGGCGGGCTGAAAACCATTATCCCGCGTCGGGTTGAAATATCGCCCGACGTCGTAATATAGCTACCATTGGAAACTTGGCCTTCCGCCAGAGTGAGATCATGACCCCAAACCTGCAATTCACTACCCCCGCCAACCTGCCACTGCTGCCCTTGCGCGACGTAGTGGTCTTTCCCCACATGGTGATTCCCTTGTTCGTGGGCCGGCCAAAGTCGATCATTGCCTTGGAAAATGCCATGGCCAGCGGCAAGCAGATACTGCTGGTGGCCCAGAAGTCGGCGGCCAAGGATGAGCCGGTGTTTGAAGACCTGTATGAAGTCGGGACCGTGGCCAGCATACTGCAGATGCTCAAGCTGCCCGACGGTACCGTCAAGGTCTTGGTGGAAGGGGCGCAACGGGTTCGGGTCACTGAATTCATCGATGAGCAGACCTATTTCGCCGGCCACGCGGTTCCGATCGAGGAAAACATCGAGCTCGGCAGCGAATTGGAAGCCCTGCGTCGCGCCCTGATCGCCCAGTTCGACAACTATGTCAAATTGAACAAGAAAATACCCCCCGAAATATTGGCTTCGCTGGCCGGGATCGACGATGCCGGTCGCATGGCCGACACCATAGCCGCCCACTTGCCGCTGAAGCTGGAGCAGAAGCAGGCCATCCTGGAGATATTCGAGCTCAAGGGTCGTCTGGATCACCTGATGGGTTTCCTGGAGACCGAGATCGACATCCTCCAGGTCGAGAAGCGCATCCGCGGCCGGGTTAAGCGTCAGATGGAAAAGAGCCAGCGCGAGTATTACCTTAACGAACAGGTCAAGGCGATCCAGAAAGAACTGGGCGAGATCGAAGAGGGCGCCGAACTGGACGAACTGGATAAGCGCATCAAGACGGCGCACATGTCCAAGGAGGCCATCAAGAAGGCAGAGGCCGAGTTGAAGAAGTTGCGCATGATGTCGCCCATGTCGGCTGAAGCGACCGTGGTCCGCACCTACATTGACACCCTGGTCAGCCTGCCCTGGAAAAAGAAGACCAAAATCAGCAAGGACTTGGTCAAGGCCGAGGAAATTCTGGAAGAGGACCACTACGGTTTAGAAAAGGTCAAGGAACGCATCGTCGAGTACCTGGCTGTTCAGCAACGCGTGGACAAACTCAAGGGACCAATCCTCTGCCTGGTTGGGCCGCCCGGTGTCGGCAAGACCTCGCTGGGACAGTCCATCGCCCGCGCCACCAATCGGAAATTCATCCGCATGGCGCTGGGCGGCGTGCGCGACGAGGCCGAGATTCGCGGTCATCGCCGGACCTACATTGGTTCGTTGCCGGGCAAGATTTTGCAGAGCATGGCCAAGGTCGGCGTGCGTAACCCCATGTTCCTGCTCGATGAGGTAGACAAACTGGGCCAGGATTTCCGTGGCGATCCATCTTCTGCCCTGCTCGAAGTGTTGGACCCGGAGCAGAACCACACCTTCCAGGACCACTACATCGAAGTGGAATATGACTTGTCTGACGTCATGTTCGTGGCCACCGCCAACAACCTAAACATCCCGGCACCCTTGCTGGACCGGATGGAAGTGATACGTCTAGCCGGCTACACCGAGGACGAAAAGGTCAATATTGCAATTCGTTATCTGTTGCCTAAACAGATGAAAAACAATGGGTTGGCCGAAGGTGAAATGGCCATCAGCGAGGCTGCATTACGCGACATCGTGCGTTATTACAGCCGCGAGGCGGGGGTGCGCAGCCTGGAGCGCGAGATTGCCAAGATATGCCGCAAGGCGGTCACTGCCCACACCCTTAAAAAGACTCGCGGCAAGATCAACGTCACGCCCAAGAATCTGGACAAATACCTGGGCGTGCGCCGTTATACCTATGGCCTCGCCGAGTTGAACAATCAGGTCGGTCAGGTAACCGGCCTGGCCTGGACCGAAGTGGGCGGCGAGCTGCTGACCATCGAAGCCTCCATCATGCCCGGCAAGGGTGTCATCATCCGTACTGGTCAATTGGGCGATGTCATGAAAGAGTCGATTGAGGCCGCTCGCACCGTGATGCGTAGCCGCTCACGCCAGCTTGGCATCAAGAGTGAAATCTTTGAGAAAAACGACCTGCACATTCATCTACCGGAGGGCGCTACCCCGAAAGACGGGCCGTCGGCTGGCATAGCCTTGACCACGGCAATGGTTTCGGTCTTTACCGGTATCCCGGTGCGCTGTGACGTTGCCATGACGGGCGAGATTACCCTACGTGGCGAGGTGCTGCCTATCGGTGGTCTCAAGGAAAAATTATTGGCCGCCCACCGGGGTGGCATCAAAACCGTGCTTATCCCCGAGGGCAACGTCAAGGATCTGGTGGACATGCCCGACAACATCAAGAACCGGCTGGATATCAAGCCGGTGAAATGGATCGAGCAAGTCTTCGACTATGCCCTGGAAAGCAGCCCCGAGCCATTGGCCGAGGAGATACAAGAGGCTGTCGCCCCGGTAACCAAAGCGCAGGATGCCGCTGCTGTAATCAAGCATTGATGGAATTTGTGGCTTTTATTACAGCTTGACATCCGGTTTTCACGATTGCTATAAAGCCCGGGCAGGTTTCCTGCCGCATCGTTATCCACAGAAAAGGGGATTTCCGTGAACAAATCTGAATTGATCGACGCCATCGCCACTTCCGCCGACATCTCCAAGGCCGCTGCTGGACGTGCCTTGGACGGCGCCATGGATGCCATCAAAAAGGCCATGAAAAAGGGCGATATGGTCACCCTGGTTGGGTTTGGCACTTTCTATGTAGGCAAAAGGGCCGCCCGTAGCGGTCGCAACCCCCGTACCGGCGCCAGCATCAAGATCAAGGCCGCAAAAGTGCCGAAGTTCCGCGCTGGCAAGGGCCTGAAGGATGCAGTAAACTAACCGGCTCTCCGGGTGCTTAGCTCAGTTGGTAGAGCGTCGCCCTTACAAGGCGAATGTCGGCGGTTCGAACCCGTCAGCACCCACCAGAAAGTATTCGGGAGTGGTAGTTCAGTCGGTTAGAATACCGGCCTGTCACGCCGGGGGTCGCGGGTTCGAGTCCCGTCCACTCCGCCAGTAACACCCAAAGGCGAACCGTGAGTTCGCTTTTTTTTCGGTCAATATCGGAACTGAATGCCATGCTAGAAGCTATACGCGAACGCGCCCAGGGCTGGGTCGCAAAACTGATCCTGGCCCTTATTACCATTCCCTTCGCACTCTGGGGCATCGATTCTTATTTTAATGATGGTGGTAAGGAGCCAGTCGTCGCCAGCGTAGGCAAGGACGAGATTGGCCAGAATGAGTTTTTCCAATCGCTGCAAAGACAGCGCGATACCTTGCAAGAGCGGACCAAGACCAAGATCGATACCGAGAATAAGGATTTCCGCAAGGTGGTGCTCGACCAGATGATCGATGGCCGGCTGATGAACTATGCCGGCACCGCGAATGGTCTGGCCACCCCGGTCGGCGATCTCGATGCGATGATCCAGAGCGCGCCGATCTTTCAGGACAATGGCAAATTTTCGGAAGAGCGTTTCCAGACCTGGCTACAGAAACAGGGCCTGAACCGTAAAGCGCTGGCCAGGATGATTCAGCAGGATTCCATGGCGCAACAATTCCAGGTCGGCTATGGCCAGGGCGCCATCATGCCGGCTGCCAGCGTCGCCCAGATCGCCAGCCTGTTGGTTCAACAGCGCGAGACTAACGAAGCGACGTTCGACGGCAGCGCCTATGCTAAGGACATCGTCATCGACGACAAAGCGGTGGCGGCTGAGTATCAAGCCCATAAGCAGGATTACGCGATTCCCGAACAGGTGCGGGTCCAGTACCTCGTGCTTTCCGCCGCCGCGATTCGTTCCAGCATCGAGATCAGCGATTCGGCCGCCCAACAGTATTACGACACCAATAAGGCTAAATTTGGCGAGCCGGAACAGCGCCGCGCCAGCCACATTTTGATCAAGACCGACAGCGGCATATCGGCTGCCGACAAGGCCGCAGCTAAGGCCAAGGCGGAAAAAATATACCAGGAATTGCGCGCCAACCCGGCCAAGTTTGCCGAATTGGCCAAGCAGAACTCGCAGGATCCCGGTTCTGCGGCTCAGGGCGGCGATCTGGGTAGTTTCACTCATGACACGATGGTGAAACCCTTTGCCGACGCGGCCTTCAGTATGAAGGTCGGCGAATTGCGCGGCCCGGTCGAGAGTCAATTTGGTTATCACATCATTCGCCTGGACGGCATCACGCCAGGTAAAGCAACTGCTTTTGCCACGGTCAAGGTGAGCATCGTGGCCCAGTTGGCGCAGCAGGAAGCCGAGCGCAAGTTCGTTGATGCCGCCGAGAAATTCAGCAATATGGTCTATGAACAGTCCGATAGTCTCGACCCGGCGGCCAAGCAATTTCAACTCAAAGTGGAAGAGAGTGGCTGGATCAGTCGCGATCATGCCGACCCCGCCTTCCTGGCCAGGGCCGATCTGATGGCCGCGCTGCTGGCCCCGGACGCGGTGGCTAAACACCAGAATACCGAGGCTGTCGAGGTAGCGCCAAACACCCTGGTGTCCGCTCGGGTCCTCGAACACAAGCCGGCTGGCACAAAACCACTGGCCGAGGTGACCGGAGAGATTCGTTCGAAGCTGATTGCTCAAGCGGCCCGAGCCAAGGCGATCGAGGCGGGTAAACAAGCGCTCAAGCTGGCCCAGTCCGGACAGCCCATCGCCGGCTTTAGCGCGCCAATGATGGTTTCGCGTACCCAGCCGCTCAACCTGTCGCCGGAGAGTATCAAGGCGATATTCAAGGCCGACATAAGCAAACTGCCGGCTACGGTTGGCGTGGAAACTCCAGATGGTTACCGGCTGTATCGGATCAACAAGGTCGTCAAGGCGGCTCCGGAAGCGGATCGTCAGAAGCAACTCCAGCGCGATCTCTCGGGTACGGTAATGAAGGAAGAGATCAAAGCCTATTTAGCCTTTATCAAGGCCAAGGCCGGGGTCAAGATCAACAATGCGATGCTGGAGAAGAAGGCTCAGTAGTTTGTGCCGGGCGCCCGTGTTATGCCGGATCGGATTTGAGACGGGCCTCCTGAATGGCCCGCCGATGTAAGCGAAACAGCCATTGATTCCATGCCTCCTCCTGTTCCTTATCGGGAAAGATCGGTTGCGCGCGAACTCGACCTTGGGCAACTTGGAGTAGGCGGGCGGCCAGGCGTAGCGGGCCGGGTAATGTGGGGCTGATAGCCAGATTCAAGACGCCGGTTTCAGACAACCCCGTGGTACTGCTTTGCTCCCATTCGACCCAATCGGATGCCAACCAGAGGCGGGTAACGGGTTGATCGCCGGCCTCGCCGAACAGTCGATGACCCAACCAATTCAACATCAGATCGAGCTTGGCCTCCAGCCGCTCGCTCGCTGCGCTTTGCTCCGGATCGTGGCTGTCGAGCAGATTAGCCACCCGCATTAGCAGCCGGTTGCTCTGATGGAGGGTGGCGCTCAACTCACCGGCAGTCCAGGAAAACGGCAGTTCGGTTTCGATGACGAGGCTGGC
>PFGT01000062.1 GCA_002782005.1 Hydrogenophilales bacterium CG12_big_fil_rev_8_21_14_0_65_61_21
ATCCCGACAAGGGCTTACATATAAGCATTCCAAAGAATGCAACACTACACTAACCCATCCGCGCTTCCCTGCGCATTAGCGCGATAACTCGACCAAGGATACTCACTCGAATGCGTCTAAAGAAATCCACCGCCGGTATGACCGCGCCATGAGTGCGCAAGGTGATGAAGCCCGCCGGTTCATGCGCGGCCAGCAAAGCGGCGTGTTGTCGACCCTTTCCCGGCGCCTGGACGGGTTTCCCTTCGGCTCGGTTTCGCCGTTCATTCTCGACCAGGTAGGCCGGCCGGTGATTCTGATTTCCGAGATTGCCGAACACACCAGGAACATCGATGCCGACCCGCGCGTCTCGATCATCGCTCAGCCCTACAGCGCCGACATGCAAGCGACCGGCCGCGTCACCCTCATCGGCCGCGCCGAGCGCCTGGCGGAGAAAGACGGCATCGGCCCGCGCTATCTGCGCTATTTCCCTCAGGCGGAGAGCTATTTCGCCATGCACGACTTCCATTTTTACCGTATCGAGCCGGTGCGCGTGCGCTGGATTGGTGGCTTCGGCCATATCTTCTGGATCGACCCCGATGCCTACCTGACTGCGCCGGGTTCGCTGGCCGCAGCGGAGCTGGACATCCTGGCGCACATGAACGCCGACCATGCCGGCCTACTACGCGACTGCTGCCGCCATTACCGCAGCATCGAGCCGGGTAGCGTCGAGATGATCGGCATCGATCCGGATGGATTCGACCTCCGATCAGGTGAATGTCTGGTGCGTATCGACTTCGAATCGACCGTCACCAGCCCGGAACAGGCCCGCGCGGCCTTAGTCGCTCTGGCCGGACAATGCCGTTCATAACGCCAGCGCGATCGAAACCGCGCGACTTCAACAGGCATCCGGCTAACCGGATAGCCGGCTCCTAAATTGACGGTCCTGTTTTCCGTCACTATACTTCGCCGAACTTTTTGCTCCGCCTAACTAACTTTTTTATAAGGAACCGCAATGGCTAATACCAATTCAGTGCATTTCAAGTTTCTGCCGATGTCCATGCGCATGCTGTTTACGATGGTACTCATGGTCTTCGGCCCCGGCTATCTGATGGCCATGTTCCAGGTCTGGGAATCCCACGCGGGCCGGGATGGCAACCCCATGCTGTCGGCCAAGGATCTGATCATCGCCTACAGCGGCAACAAGGAGGGCACCAAACTGGAATCGGCGCTGAAAGGTCCCATGGCCTCCATGCTGGACGACGCGAACAAGAAGGTCATCTTCACCTGGCTGCACCAGGGGGCATCCCAGGACGAGTACAACAAGACCATCAACCCCATCATGCAAGACCACTGTGTATCGTGTCACAACGCGGCCGCCAACCCCAACCTGCCTGATCTCACCGCCTGGGCTGGCGTCGAGAAAGTCGCCGCCATGGACACTGGTGTGACCTTGCCCACACTGGTGCGGGTTTCCCACATCCACCTGTTCTCGATCACCTTCATCTTCTTCATCATGGGCTTTATCTACAGTCACTCCTATGTGAGGCCGCTGTGGATCAAATGTGCCGTGGTCTCCCTGCCCTTCCTGTCGCTTTTGATCGACGTGGCGGCCTGGTATCTGACCAAGCTATGGGCCGGCTTCGCCTGGGCGGTAATCATCGGTGGCCTGGTATACGGGGTCTGCTTCGCCATCATGTGGGTCACCTCCATCTGGCAGATGTGGTTCTACAAGCTGCCCAAGGAATTAACCGATGCCAATGGTGAGCTGCCCTGCATTCACGGTAACAACTAAGCATCAAGCGTAAACACACGAAACAAAACGGGCGGCCTCGATGGCCGCCCGTTTTGTTTGCTCTGCCCACACTGGCCAATCACACCTGTGGATGCGCCCGCTCCTCGGCGCCGTACAGCTTGTTCAGCGCATTGAGGTAGGACTTTACCGAGGCGAAGACGATGTCGGTGTCGGCGCCCTGGCCATTGACGATCCGGCCGTTGCGGGTCAGGCGCACAGTCACCTCGCCCTGAGCATCGGTGCCGGTGGTGATGTTGTTGACCGAATAAAGCAGCAGGGCGGAACCGCTGTCGACCACCTTCTCGATGGCGCGGAACGAGGCATCGACGGGGCCGCCGCCCGATTCGTCGGCGCTGATCTCCATGCCGCCGTCGGCCAATACCACAAAGGCATGAGGCGTCTCGCCGGTCTCGGAGCAAACCTTGAGCGAAACCAGTTTGAAGCGGTCGCAGGCATCCAGGCTACCCTCATCGGTCACCAGCGCCTGAATATCCTCGTCGAATATCTCGTGCTTCTTGTCGGCCAGGTCCTTGAAGCGGGCGAAGGCGGCGTTGACCGCCTCCTCAGAATCGAGTTCGATGCCCAATTCATTGAGCCTGACCTTGAAGGCATTGCGCCCGGAATGCTTGCCCAGCACCATCTTGTTGGCCGACCAGCCGACATCTTCCGCCCGCATGATCTCGTAGGTCTCCCGATGCTTGAGCACCCCGTCCTGATGGATGCCCGCCTCGTGAGCGAAGGCGTTGGCGCCGACGATGGCCTTGTTGGGCTGCACCGCAAAGCCGGTGATGCTGGCCACTAGGCGGGAGGCAGGGACGATCTGGGTGGTGTCCAGCCGGCTGTCGCAGGTAAAGACATCCTGGCGGGTACGGATCGCCATGACCACCTCCTCCAGGCTGGCGTTACCGGCCCGTTCGCCCAGGCCGTTGATGGTGCATTCCACCTGCCGGGCGCCGCTCTGCACTGCCGACAGGGAGTTGGCCACCGCCAGGCCGAGGTCGTTGTGACAATGCACCGAGAACACGGCCCGGTCCGAGTTTGGAATACGCTCCCGCAGGCCGCGAATCAGGTCGCCATACTGCCAGGGCAGGCTGTAACCCACGGTGTCCGGGATATTCAAGGTACTGGCGCCGGCGGCGATCACGGCTTCCAGTACCCGGCACAGAAAGTCCGGATTGGAGCGACCCGCATCCTCGGGCGAGAACTCCACGTTGTCGGTCCACTGGCGCGCCCAGGTCACCGCCTTCACGGCTTGTTCCAGCACCTGGTCCGGGGACATGCGCAGCTTGCGCTCCATGTGGATGGGGCTGGTGGCGATGAAGGTATGGATACGGCCAGAAGCCGCACCCTTCAATGCCTCGCCGGCCAGGACTATATCTTTTTCCAGGGCCCGGGCCAGGCCGCAAACCGTGCAATCCTTGACGGCCGCAGCCACCGCCTTGACGGCCTCGAAGTCGCCATTGCTGGCAGCCGGGAAACCGGCCTCGACGATGTCCACCCGCATCCGCTCCAACTGCTTGGCGATGCGAACCTTCTCTTCCTTGGTCATGGAAGCACCCGGGCTTTGCTCCCCATCCCTGAGCGTGGTGTCGAATATGATCAGCCTATCTTTTTGGGTGTCATTCATGGCGTGCTCCAATAGCGATATTCATAGGTTACCCAGCGGATGCGAAATCCGTCGGGCAAGCGGTACATCAGGGGGGAAGAATTATCGTGCGCCCGCGCGGGGCAGCAGCAGGCGGGTCGCCAGCCGGACCGGGAAAAAGAACGAAAAGGCATGAGTCACCGTGTTCATGGTGCGACTATAAACGGCTATTCCGCCTTGAGCAAGCCCCGGTCCCGCCAGCCGCGGTAGAGGCGAATCGCGCCATAGACATAGCCCGACAGGCCATAGCCGAGAAAAATGGCAAACAGGACGATGGGCGGATCGACCGAGATCAAGGTAAACCCCAGTGCGATCAGGACGATGAACACAAAGGGCACGCTCTTGCGCAGGTTGATGTCCTTGCCGCTGTAGAAACGCAGGTTGCTGACCATGGTCAGGCCGGCGAGCACGGTGAAGGCCCAGGCCGGCCAGCGCAGCGTGACGCCGGCGAAGTGATTATCCACCGCCACCCAGACCAGACCGGCGATCAAGGCAGCGGCGGCCGGGCTGGGCAGTCCCTGGAACCAGCGCTTGTCCTGCACCTCCAGCATGGTGTTGAAGCGGGCCAGACGCAGCGCAGCGCCGGCGCAGTAGATGAAGGCGGCGATCCAGCCCAGCTTGCCCATGCCTTTCAAGGCGAAACTGTATATGACTAGGGCCGGGGCGACGCCGAACGAGACCATGTCGGACAGCGAATCATATTCGGCGCCAAAGGCGCTCTGGGTGTGTGTCAGCCGAGCCACCCGACCGTCCAGGCCATCCAGCACCATGGCGATGAAGACGGCCGCAGCGGCGTGTTCGAAGCGGCCGTTCATGGCCTGGACAATGGCGTAGAAACCGGCGAATAAGGCGCCCGTGGTAAACATATTGGGCAGCAGATAGATGCCCCGGCGCATCAGCTTGCCCTGATGCGCTTGTCCGGGTCTTGGCTGTAGATCGATCATGGCGCCAGTAACTGGGCCAGAACGTCCTGGGCGGCGTGGACCTTGTCGCCGAGGGCGACCCGTGGCGTCGCGGTGACTGGGAGATAGACATCGAGCCGCGAGCCGAAACGGATGAAACCATAGCGCTGACCACGCGCCAACCTAGCCCCCGGTTCGACGTAGCACAGTATACGGCGGGCGATCAGGCCGGCCACCTGGACGCAGGTAATGTCCTGACCATCCGTAGTGCGCAGGTGTAGGGCGTTGCGTTCATTCTCGGTCGATGCCTTGGCGAAATCGGCGTTGACGAATTTGCCTGGGTTGTACCAGCGCTCGACCACCTCGCCATCGATCGGCGAGCGGTTGGAATGGACGTTGAAGACGTTCATGAACACGCTGATCTTCAGCGCCTCGCGCTTGAGCCACGGGTCTTCGACCTTTTCCACGACGATGACCCGACCATCAGCCGGCGCCAGGACCAGGTTTTCGCCGATCGGAATCCGGCGTGCCGGATCGCGGAAGAACTGCAATACGAACAGGAAGATGAGCCAGCCCAAGGTCGTGGTGACCGGGCCGGAGAAAAAAGTGGCCAGCAGCGCCAACACAAAGGCCCCGGCCAGAAATGGCCAGCCTTCACGGGCGATCAGCGGGTGCGGCCAGGCAGCCTTGGGTGGGGGGCAGATACCGATGCACATGATGTGAAATGTGAGGCGTGAAACGTGAAAGGTAAAACGTAAGCGCAACGCTCACGTTTCACCCTTCACTTTTCACATTTCACCTAGTTCTTCGACTTGTCAACCAGCCGGTTGGCGGTAATCCAAGGCATCATGGCGCGTAACTGGCCGCCGATGATCTCGACCGGGTGGGCCGCGTTGAGGCGGCGACGGGCGGTCATCTCGGGGTAGTTGCTGCGGCCTTCGAGGATGAAGCGCTTGGCATAGTCACCGCTCTGGATGTTCTTCAGGGCCTCGCGCATGGCGGCGCGCGACTGCTCGTTGACCACCTTGGGACCAGTGACGTACTCACCGTACTCGGCATTGTTCGAGATCGAGTAGTTCATGTTGGCGATGCCGCCCTCGTAGATCAGATCGACGATCAGCTTCACCTCGTGCAAACACTCGAAATAGGCCATTTCGGGGGCATAGCCGGCCTCTGTCAGGGTTTCGAAACCGGCCTTGATGAGTTCCACCAAGCCGCCGCAGAGCACCGACTGCTCGCCGAACAGGTCGGTCTCGGTCTCGTCCTTGAAGGTCGTCTCGATGATCCCGGTACGTCCCCCGCCGATGGCGGAGGCGTAGGACAGGGCCATCTGTTTGGCCTTGCCGGAGGCGTCCTGATGCACGGCGATCAGGTCGGGGATGCCGCCGCCCTTGACGAACTCGGAGCGCACGGTGTGGCCAGGGGCCTTGGGGGCGATCATGATGACATCCAGGTCAGCGCGCGGCACGATCTGGTTGTAATGGATGGAGAAGCCGTGGGCGAAGGCCAGGGCGGCGCCCTTCTTGATATTGGGCGCGACCTCGGTGCGATAAATCTCGGGTTGCAGCTCGTCCGGCACCAGCATCATCACCACATCGGCATCCTTGACCGCCGCGCCGACTTCCTTGACGGTGAGGCCGGCCTTCTTGGCCTTGCTCCAGGAAGCGCCGTCGCGGCGCAGGCCGACCGTGACCTTGACCCCGGAGTCCTTAAGGTTGTTGGCGTGGGCATGGCCTTGCGAGCCGTAGCCGACGATGGTGACCTTTTTCTTCTTGATTAGAGAGAGGTCGCAGTCCTTGTCGTAAAAGAGTTGCATGTTCATTCCTTTCGATAAACTCATCAGACCCGGATTATCCGGGTTAAATTTTCATGATGCGGTCGCCGCGACCGATGCCGGAGGCCCCGGTACGCACGGCCTCCAGGATGGCCGACGGCTCTAGCGCCGCGATGAAGGCATCCAGCTTGACCCCAGGGCCAGTCAGTTCAATGGTGTAGGTCTTGTCTGCGACGTCGATGATCCGACCACGGAAGATATCGGCCATTCGTTTCATCTCCTCGCGGAACTCGCCGACGGCCTTGACCTTGACCAGCATCAACTCCCGCTCAATGTGGCAACCGTCGGTCAAGTCTTGCACCTTGACGATATCGACCAGCTTGTTGAGTTGCTTGGTGATCTGCTCGATGACTTCATCCGAGCCGCGGGTCACGATGGTCATCCGCGACAGGCTGGCGTCCTCGGTCGGCGCCACGGTGAGCGATTCGATGTTGTAGCCGCGCGAGGAGAACAGGCCGGAGACTCGCGACAGGGCGCCCGCCTCGTTTTCCATCAACAGGGAAATGACGTGTCTCATATCAGTATCATCTCCGACAGACCCTTGCCGGCGGGGATCATGGGATAGACGTTTTCGCGCGGATCGGTCAGAAAGTTCATGAATACCAGCCGATCCTTGTACTCGCCGAAGGCGCGGCGCAAGGCGGGCTCGACGTCCTCGGGCTTGTCGATACGCATACCGACGTGGCCATAGGCCTCGGCCAACTTGACGAAATCGGGTAGCGAGGCGACATAGGACTCGGAATAGCGTTCCTCATAGAAGAACTCCTGCCACTGCCGCACCATGCCGAGATAGCCGTTGTTGAGCAGCACAATTTTGATCGGCAGATCGCTCTGCTTGCAGGTCGCCAGCTCCTGGATGTTCATCTGGATGCTGCCCTCACCGGTAATGCAGGCGACCGGGGCGCCCGGATGAGCCATCTGCACGCCCATCGCCGCAGGCAGGCCGAAGCCCATGGTGCCGAGACCTCCGGAGTTGATCCAGCGGCGCGGCTTGGCGAACTTGTAATACTGCGCCGCCCACATCTGGTGCTGACCGACATCGGAGGTCACGAAGGCATCGCCGCCAGTGATCTCATAGAGCTTTTCGATCACGAACTGGGGCTTGATGACCGCCGCATTGTGGTCGTACTTCATGCAGTCCTGCGCGCGCCACAATTCAATCTGCGCCCGCCAGGCCTTGAGCGCCTCCGGGTCGGGGCCATGATCCGCCGCCTGGGTCAGCTTGGCGAACTCGGCCAGGACATTGCCGACATCACCGACGATGGGCACGTCCACCTTCACCCGCTTGGAGATGGAGGACGGATCGACGTCGATGTGGATGATCTTGCGGGCCTCTTTCTGGAAGTGCTTTGGATTGCCGATCACCCGGTCGTCGAAGCGCGCGCCCACCGCCAGCAGTACATCGCAATGCTGCATGGCCATGTTGGCCTCGATGGTGCCGTGCATCCCCAACATACCCAGAAACAGCGGATCGGGCGCCGGATAGCCGCCCAGGCCCATCAGCGTACTGGTTACCGGGAAGCCGAGCTGCCGAGCCAGTTCGGTCAACTGCTCGGCGGCATTAGCCAGGATCACCCCGCCGCCGCTGTAGATCACCGGCCGCTTGGCCTCCAGCAGCATCTGCGCGGCCCGCTTGATCTGGCCGGCATGACCCTTGGAGGTCGGGTTGTAAGACCGCATGGCGATGCTTTCCGGGTAGTGGAAAGCGCACCGATGCTGGGTCACATCCTTGGGGATGTCGATCACCACCGGGCCGGGCCGCCCAGTAGAGGCGATATAGAAGGCCTTTTTGAGGGTGTCAGCCAGGTCCTTGACGTCCTTGACCAGGAAGTTGTGCTTCACGCAGGGCCGGGTAATGCCGACCGTATCCACTTCCTGGAAGGCGTCCATGCCGATCGCCGCAGTCGGCACCTGGCCGGTAATCACAACCAATGGTATCGAGTCCATGTAGGCCGTGGCGATGCCGGTCACTGCGTTGGTGGCGCCGGGCCCGGAGGTCACCAGGGCCACGCCCACCTTGCCGGTGGAGCGGGAATAAGCATCGGCGGCATGAACGGCGGCCTGCTCATGGCGCACCAGAATATGCTTGAACTTATCTTGCTTGTAGATTGCGTCGTAGATGTCGAGTACCGCCCCGCCAGGATAGCCGAACACATGTTCGACGCCCTCGGCCGCCAGACAGCGGACCACGATCTCCGCACCGGTCAATTCGGTATCAGCCATGAATTGCGAAGGATTTATGAATTATTTCAAAGGGTAGAAACAGTAGCCGGTACGCCCATTTTGGTCAAGTTTCGCGGCCAAGGGCCAACACATGACGAACCGGCCACAAACCCCGATAATCCAGCCCATGCACCGTCCCGACTCCATGTCTACCCGCGTCACCGCTGAACAGTGGCGAGCCGCCTGGTCGTTGTTTCCCTATATATGGCGCTACAAGAGTCGGGTAATTGCTGCGTTCGGCCTGTTACTGGGCGCCAAACTGGCCAGCGTCACCGTACCGCTGGTACTGAAAGAGATCGTTGACAGCCTAAGTCAACCCGGCGTTGTGCTCGCGCTGCCGCTTCTGCTGGTCAGCCTCTACGGCCTGCTGCGGTTTGGCAATACCGCCTTCAACGAGCTGCGCGACGCACTGTTCGCGCGGGTCATGGAACGCGCCAAGCGCGGCGTGCTGCAAGACGTTTTCCTGCATCTTCATGCCCAATCCCTGCGCTACCACCTGGAACGGCGCACCGGCGGTCTAAGCGTGGACATCGAACGCGGCGCCCGTTCGGCCGGGATGCTGATCAACATACTGCTGTTCAATATCGCCCCGACCCTGCTGGAAATTCTGATGGTGTCCGGCGTGCTTTTTGTCAAATACAGTCCATGGTTCGGTCTCATCACCCTCACGACGCTGGCCAGCTACATCGCCTTCACCATGCTCGTCACCAACTGGCGACTCCAGCACCGCCGGGCCGCGAACCAAGCCAGCGCGGCCGCCAGCGCCCGGATCGTCGACAGCCTGCTCAACTATGAAACGGTTAAATACTTCAACAACGAGGACTACGAAGCCGACCGACTCAAGGTCAACCTAAAACAAGTGGAAGACGCCTCGGTGCAAAGCGAGATATCGCTCGCCTGGCTGAACTCCGGACAATCGGCCATCATCGCCCTGGGGGTTACCGCCATGATGATTCTGGCCACCCACGGCGTGGTCGCCAAGACCATGACCATCGGCGACCTGGTGCTGGTCAACGCCTACCTGCTCCAGCTCTTTCTGCCGCTCAATTTCCTGGGTGGCATGTACCGGGAAATTCGCAACGCGCTGACCGATATGGAACGGCTGTTTGGCCTGCTTTCCCAGGCGCCTGAAATCGCCGACGCGCCGGACGCCGTACCGCTCGCCATTGCCTCAGCGGAGGTGCGTTTCGAGGCGGTTGACTTCGCCTATGACCCACGCCGGCCCATCCTGTGCGATGTCAGCTTCGTCGTCCCGGCCGGCCGCAAGGTCGCCGTGGTCGGCGCCAGTGGCACCGGCAAGTCCACCCTCGCCCGCCTCTTGTTCCGTTTCTTCGACGTCACCGGCGGCCGTATCCTGATCGACGGCCAGGATATCCGCGAAGTCACCCAGGCATCGCTACGCGCCACCATCGGCATCGTCCCCCAGGACACCATCCTGCTAAACGACAGCCTTTATCACAACATCGCCTATGGCCGGCCCGAGGCTAGCCGGGCGGCTGTTCTGGAAGCCACTCGCGCCGCGCATCTGGACCGTTTCATCGAAAGCCTCCCGGATGGCTACGACACCGTGGTCGGCGAACGCGGCCTGAAACTATCCGGCGGCGAAAAACAGCGGGTTGCCATCGCCCGCACCATCCTGAAAAACCCGCCCATCATGGTCTTCGACGAAGCCACTTCATCACTCGACTCCGGCACCGAGGTCGCCATCCAGGAAGAACTAGTGCAGATCGCCCGCCACCGCACCACCTTGGTCATCGCCCACCGCCTGTCCACCATCGTCGACGCCGACGAAATTCTGGTCCTGGACGGCGGCCGCATCGTCGAACGTGGCGGCCATGCCCAACTGATGCGGCAGAATGGCCGCTACGCCGAGATGTGGCGCTTGCAGTTACGGAAGGATGAAGCCTGAAAACGAAAGGGATGCTTGCCAGTTTGTGCTGGCGCACTCCCCTATTGTCTGCGGGTTTTGTAGGTCGGGATTTATCCCGACGATGCGGGTTCCATGGGCCGGGATTTGTCGGCTTTAAACCTGACCTACGTCCGACTTCGGGCAATGCGATAACCCATAAACGCCGCCTGTGCGGTCAGGATTCAGCCACTGGAATCTTGCCGATCTTTGCCCGCCATTCGGCCGGGCCGGTTTCGTGCACCGAGGTGCCGTTGCTGTCCACCGCCACGGTTACCGGCATGTCCTGCACGGTGAATTCGTAGATCGCCTCCATCCCCAGGTCGGCGAAGGCCAGCACCCTGGCGGCCTTGATCGCCTTCGACACCAGATAGGCCGCGCCGCCGACCGCCATCAGGTAAACGGCCTGGTGCCGCTTGATGCTGTCGATCGCAACCGGGCCGCGCTCGGCCTTGCCGACCATGCCGATCAGGCCGGTCTTATCCAGCATCAGGTCGGTGAATTTATCCATGCGGGTCGAGGTGGTGGGGCCGGCTGGGCCCATCACTTCGTCGCGCACCGGGTCGACCGGGCCGACGTAGTAGATGAAGCGGTTGGTGAAGTCCACCGGCAGGGGTTCGCCGCGCGCCAGCAGGTCGGCGATGCGCTTGTGGGCGGCGTCGCGGCCGGTGAGCAGCTTGCCGGACAACAACAGCGTCTCGCCCGGTTTGAAGCGGGCGATCTCGGCACGGGTGACGGTGTCCAGGTTGACCCGGCGCGAGTCCACCGAGGGTTGCCATTCGACCTTAGGCCAATCGTCCAGATTGGGCGGCGTCAGCACGGCAGGGCCGTTGCCGTCGAGGCTGAAGTGGATGTGGCGGGTGGCGGCGCAGTTGGGGATCATCGCCACCGGCAGGCCGGCGGCGTGGGTTGGGTAGTCCTTGATCTTGACGTCGAGCACCGTGGTAAGACCGCCCAGCCCTTGCGCGCCGATGCCCAGCGCGTTGACCTTCTCATACAGTTCCAGACGCAGTTCTTCCACCCGGTTTTTCGCCCCGCGCGCTTGCAGCTCAAAGATGTCAACCGGCTCCATCAACGCTTCCTTGGCAAGCAGCATGGCCTTTTCCGCCGTGCCGCCGAGGCCGATGCCGAGGATGCCCGGCGGACACCAGCCGCCGCCCAGCGTTGGGACGGTCTTCAGCACCCAATCGACCAGGCTGTCCGAGGGGTTGAGGATGACGAATTTGGATTTGTTCTCCGAGCCGCCGCCCTTGGCCGCCAGGGTCACTTCGACCTTGTCGCCGGGGACGATCTCGTAGTGAATCACCGCCGGGGTGTTGTCGCGGGTGTTCTTGCGCGCCCCGGCCGGGTCGGCCACCACCGAGGCGCGCAGCACGTTGTCCGGGTTCGTGTAGGCGCGGCGCACGCCTTCGTTGACCATGTCGCCGACGCCCATGGCGGCATCCCAGCGGACGTCCATGCCGACCTTGACGAAGGCCGCGACGATTCCGGTATCCTGGCAAATCGGCCGGTGGCCCTCAGCGCTCATGCGCGAGTTGGTGAGTATCTGGGCGATAGCGTCGCGGGCGGCGGGCGACTGTTCCCGTTCATAGGCCTTGCCCAGCGCGGTGATGAAGTCGAGCGGGTGATAGTAAGAAATGAATTGCAGCGCATCGGCGACGCTGGCGATGAAGTCTTCTTGATGGATAGTGGTCATGGCGGTTTTCCCCTTAGGTTCGAAGTTGCAGTAGTAGATCGGTTTCAAACTGGTGCGCTGTTGCTGGATTTTCCAGCTCGTCTCCGGCGATCAGAAAGGTGTCCTCGGCGCGTTCGCCGAGCGTTGTAATCTTGGCCGTGTGCAGGTGGATACCGTGTTTCAACAGGGTCTGAGCGATGCGCGACAATAACCCCGGCCGATCGCCGGCGGTGACCGAGAGGATATAGTAGGCGTTCTTTTCATCCGGTTCGATCGAGATTTCCGGGGTGATCGGGAAGTGTTTCAGATGGCGGCTCAACCGTCCTTGCAGGGGCGGGTCGAGCGGCGCCGCATCGATCAGCCGCCGCAATAGTTCGTGATTGATGAAATACAGCAGGTCGCGGTAGTGAGCGGCACGGTTGGCTTCGTCCAGGACGACGAAGCTGTCGAGCGCGTAGCCATGGCGGCTGGTGTGTATCTTGGCATCGACGATATTGAAATCGTTGCGTTCGAAAAAACTGCAAATCCGGGCGAACAGATTGTCCCGCTGCGGCGTATAGATCATCACCTGGATGCCCTCGCCAGCAGGGCTCAGGCGCGCTTTAACGATAGTCTCGCCGGCAGCCGCCTTGCCGTATAGGTTGCGGCTGTGCCAGACGATCTCCTGGGCGTCGTGGCGCAGAAAATAGGCTGGTTCAAGTTCGGCCCAGAGCGCCTGAATGGTGTCGTGGTCGAAGTCATAAAGCCGGAGGATGTTGAGCGCCTCGGCCTGCCGCGTTTGCAGGTGCGTTTCCAGTGTCGCGGCGCCGCCGCCCAAGTGGCGATGCGTCGCCTGAAACAGGTCTTCCAGCAACTTGCCCTTCCAGGCATTCCACACGGTTGGGCTGGTGCCGCGTATATCGGCCACGGTGAGCAGGTAAAGCGCGATCAGGTGGCGCCGATCGCCGACCCGGATGGCGAATGCCTCGATTACGTCCGGGTCGCTGATGTCCTGCTTCTGGGCCGTGGCCGACATGACCAGATGATTCGCCACCAGCCAGACCACCAGTTCGATTTCCGCTTCGCCAAGCCGATGCGATTCGCAGAAACGTTCCGCCTCCTCCGCGCCCAACACGGAGTGGTCGCCGCCGCGCCCTTTGGCAATGTCGTGGAATAGCCCGGCCAGATAGAGCGTCTCGGGGTGTTCGAAGGCGCTGATCAGTTCGCTGCATAACGGCAGTTCGTGGGCGAACCGGGGCGCCATCATGCGGCGCAGATTGCGGATCACCATCATGATGTGTCCGTCAACCGTGTAGACGTGGAACAAGTCATGCTGCATCTGCCCGACGATTCGACCGAATGCCGGTATATAGCGCCCCAGGATGCCGAGCTGGTTCATACGGCGTAGCTCATGGGTGATGCCGTGGGGTTGGCGCATGATCGCCATGAACAGCTCGCGGTGGCGCGCCACGCGGCGAAAGCCGCCGTCGATCAGCGGCGCCGAACGCCATAGCGCACGCAGGGTGGTGGCGCTCATGCCGTTCAGCTTGGGTTGCCGCTGCATGACCAGGAAGCCCTCCAGGATAGCGCCCGGATCGCGCTGAAAGACGTTTTCGTCAGTGATCTCAAGCAGCCCGTTGCGGGCCTGAAAATTCGCATCGATGCCGGTGACCAATGGCGAGTCGGAGGGAAAGATTCGCTTCCGCAGGGTCCTCAGCAGGATTTCGTTGAACAGGCTGACCGCCTTGGCGCTGCGGTAATAGCGCTGCATCAGTTGCTCGCTGGCCATGCGCCGTGCCGTGTGGTGGCCTTTTTCCGTCTCGGTCAAACCATATTGTTCGGCCAGCGGCGTCTGATAGTCGAACAGCAGCCTATCCTCGCGCCGGTTGGCAAGATAATGCAGACGGATGCGGAGGTTCTCCAGCAGCCGTTCGTGGCGACGTATTTGCCGCGCTTCCTGGGCGGTGATAATGGCCTTGACCGTCAGTTGCTCCCATGAGCCGCCGAGCCCCATGGCGCTGCCGATCCACAAGATGTTCTGCAAATCCCGCAGACCGCCGGGACTTTCCTTGAGGTTAGGCTCCAGGTTGTTGGCGGTGTCAAAGAAACGGGCGTGACGTTGCTGCTGTTCCTGTAGCTTTGCCTCGAAAAATTGGCGCGGGTTCAGGCTCCGTTGCACGGCGCTGTCGAGGTCGCGGAACAGCTCGCCGTTGCCGGTCAGAAAACGTGCTTCGAGCAAGTTGGTCTGGACGGTAATGTCCTGGGCCTCTTCCATGCACTGCGGCAGCGTGCGCACGCTGTGCCCGACATCCAGGCCGATGTCCCAGAGCAGACCGACCAGCCGTTCGACATGCGGGCTGTGAATGGCATCCGGATGGTCCGGAAGAAGGATCAACAGGTCGATGTCCGAGCCAGGAAAAAGCTGTTTGCGGCCATAACCGCCAACCGCGACAAGCGCCATGACCGAGGGCATGGAAAGTAGTCGCCAGATCGAGATCAGCAGCTTATCCATCAACCGGCTATGGCCGTGCAGCAGGCTGTCGGCATCGCCATTTTCCAGATAGGCCCGGCGCAGTTCGTCCCGACCCGCTTTAAGGGTTCCTCGCCAGTCGGCTGCGTCTGGATTAGGAGGGTTCATCGTGTCTGGTTGATGTGACCGGAAATGCGCTTACGGCTTCAAAACCGGTAATTCAGTTCCATCGTGTATTGAGTAGCCCGGTTTCGGTCGAACATATCGTTGCTGGAAAAACGCGCCAGCCAATGCTTGTCGCGGGATTCCCGGAATATATCCAGAGCGCCACCGAAGCCAGCGTTCAGGGGCAGGGTGTTGGCCTCGCCCTGGTAGCGGCGAGAGCGATGGGTCAGCAGCCCCGCCACATACCAGCCGTTCGGATTCACCCAGGTGGCGCCGACGGCGACCGTGTGACGCGGCAGATAAGGAATAGCCAGAGCGGTATCGGTGGAGTTATGCGAATCGGTGTAGATATAGCGGGCTATTGCCGCCCATTCGCTGTTCAGCATGCGATTGACGGCGATGCCGGCGCTTTGGATCGTGCCGCCGGCATAGTCCGGGGTGTCCACAAACTCATACAGATCGCCCCGCATCAGAGCGCCGTAGTCGCGTGGCCGCAGCTTGCCCAGGCTTTCCAGTTCGCTGACGGCAAAGGGCCGGATGCCTAGCCTATGGTTGTCGATATCCCGGTAATCTAGATAGCCGGTAAGGAAGGTGCGGGGGTTGGTTTCCCACTCACCTTGCAGGCGGACGCGGTTCAACTCGCCGCCTCGGCTCACCAGACGGTCATCCAGAGTAATGCCGGCAGTGGCCACCGGTCCCAGGCTGCTGAAGGTGCTGGGCCTGATCCAGTTCTGCCAGGCGAAACGCAGGCGCAGTTGCTCATTGGCGCGATAGACCAGGCCGAGACGGGGGCTGATCTGCCGGGTGTTCAGACTCTCGGACATAGGCAATGGTGTGCCGGGTGTATCCAGGATGAAGTCGGTGACCAGGCTGTCGGCCTGGCGATCATGTTGCTGATAAGCGATCTGCCACTCCAGTAGCAGCTTCGGGTCGAGCCGATAACTATCCGAAAAATAAATGTCCAGGGAGCGCTCACGAATACGATTGTCGGCATGTTGTATCCAGTAGTCCGGCAGTCCAGAGGAGGCGAACATATCCGATCTCAAAAGGCCATCCGTCCGACGCAAGCCATAGTCGGCGCCCCAAGCGATCCGGTGTCCGCCATCGGTTTCGAAACCATGGCGGAAGGCAAACTCAGGCACTGAAACGTCCACCCTGGAAACGATGGGATCGCCGCCCAGGATGCCGCTGGTATCTTCAGCGGAAGTGAAATAACCGGCCTTGAGCCACACCTGAGAGGTCGGCGCCAGCTTGCGGTTGAAACCGATGTCCAGGCGACGCGAGTCCAGGCGGTCATGTCCATCGTAACCGCCGAAACCAGCCAGCTCGCCCACCGGCTGGCTGTCCTGGCGGCTGCCATCGGCGAACACGAACAGGCCGTAGTCATGGCGGGGCTTGATGCCGAAGGCCGCGGTAAAGACGTTCAGGTCGTAGGGCCGGTCGAACAGGTTCCAGTTGACGTTTTCGTAACCCAGGTACCAGGCCAGGGGTTTCGGAGCCACCCGATAACCGCTGTACTCCACCTGCGGGCTGAAGCCGTCCAGGCTGTCGGAGCGGCTGTAACGCAGGCCCAGGTTGAGGTTGTCGGCCGGCCCCGGTATCAGGCTCCTGAAGCGATTGCCGGCGCCGAATACGGTGGGGTCGGAAATCAGGCCCTGAAACAATTCGGAGTTTTTGCTGAACAGTCCGTCGTAGCGATCGGCCAGGAACAAATGACTGCCGGCCCAGAATGGGTTGTAGGATTCCTGAGCATAGCTGCGCGCCCATTCCTCCATGCCCATGAAGGCGAAGGCCTGGCCCAGATTGGCGCTGCCCTGCTGGTCATTGGCCAACTGGTTGAGCGACTTGAGAAAGGGCAGCCGACGCATGGCCTGGCGCGCCGATTCGACGGCAGCGGCCGGGCGCATCAGGTCGGAACGAATCAGCGCCGCCATGAAGTGCGGCAGGGGGTCCTTGTCGTCCAGTTGGCCGGCCCGCACCAGTTCTTGCTGGGCGGCCTCGATCTCGCCTACCTGGTAGTAAGCCACGGCGCTGTAGACATGCACCCGAGCGTAGCGGGGTTCCATGACGCCGGCCTTGAGTAAGGCGTCCAGCGCCCGCTGGGGATGACCCAGTTTGAGTTCAAGTACGCCCAGGCCGGTCAGGGCGACGAAATCCGCCGGGTTGCCTGCCAGGGCCAGGCGATACGCGGTTTCAGCCTGGGCGAATTCGTTGGCGAAGGTCTCCAGGGCGCCCAATTCGCCCTGGTAGCCTGCGCCGGTCTGATTCAGCGCCAGCGCCTGGGCCAGGTCGGCGCGAGCCTGGCGCACGTATTCCCGTTCGCCATAAGCAGTACCGCGTCCATACCAGGCCCGGTCATCGTCCGGCTTGAGACCGATGGCCAGGTCGTAGGCTGGAAAGGCTGCTGCGACGTCACCTTCGCGGCGGGCGATGTCGGCCCGAGCCAGCCAGGCGTCATAGGACGCGAGATCGGCGTCTATGGCCTGTTCGGCGGCCCGAGCGGCTGCGACGGCTTGATCGTCGGACAACAGCAACCTGGCTTGTTGGGCGTAAAGCCGAGGGTCGGCCGGGAAGCGTTGCAGACCTTGCCGGATATGCTCAAGGGCCGCTTCGACCTGGCCCTCCTGGATGGCCAGATCGGAGAGCAGCAACCAAGGCACGGGTTGCTTCAGGTCGTTGCGCTGCGTCGTGGTCTGTAATACCGCCAGGGCGCCACTTATATCCTGGCTCAGTATCATGCGCCCGATATCGGCGTAGACCCAGGCTTCGGATGCCTTCAGCGCCTGGGACCGGTGCAGCCAATCGGCTGCGCCCTTGACGTTGTTATCATGCAAGGCGACGTAAGCCAGGCCGAGCATGGCGTCGGCAGCTCCCGGCCGGGCCTGGCGAGCGGCGTCAAATTCGTTTTCGGCAGCGCGCCAACGACCCAGGTCCGCCAGAATGCGGCCCCGTTGCACTCGCGTGGCCGGATCGGTAGCGCCAGTCTCGCTCAAGCGTTGGCGCAGGTCGGGAAGGCTGGCGCCGTCCAGGACGACATGACGCAATGGGTCCACACGGTAGGCAGTGACCCACTGCACCCGCGCCCTGAGGTTTTGCACCACCAGCTTGATTGGGGCCTTGCCCGGCTCCACCAGGGCTTGTTCATTGGCCGCCACGGCGACCCGGCCAAGGTCGTTGTAAATATCCACCTGGCCGCTGAATACCGACAGCCGAGAGCGACCATCCTCGGCCACCTCCATTTCCCAATCGGTGCCGCGCAGACCGGCGACGGCGGTGGGCGTTTGCCAAGTAAATTGCTTGGGCGGGGTCTTGGATTGCACCCAGGCCCGGCCGAGTAGTTGACGAAACACGGTCTGTCCGGGGGAACGCGGTTTGACCTGAAGTGATTGCAGTTCAAGTACGGTCTTTTCGTTCAGGCGGACCTGGGTACGGTCGTCGAGCAGCAGTGCCACGCGGCTGTGCGGGCCGGTGCGCACGGTCTGTCCGGAGCGCAACTTTTGCTTGCTGTCGACCGCCCGCCAGGCCGCGCCCGGCGCGCTCCGGTATTCCACCTGGCCTTGCAGATCAACAACCGTGGCCGCGCCGGCGATGCCCTCGCCATGCACGGTCAGACTCAACAACAGGCCGATCAGCAGGACAACGATATGGGGCGACATGACCGGCGCGCCGCGTGTCTGGAATCAGTAACGACCGGAACGAATCGCCGGTCCAGATTCAGCGCATGTTCTTGAGGGCATATTGAGTGACCTGGTTCTGTTGGACCAAGGCGCTACCCAGGGCGCTGGCCAAGTTGCCGCTGGCCTTGCCCTTAAGCAAACGAAGGGCGGTCAGGTCTTTGGTCAGTTGATCCACCACCGGGGTCAGCGTTGCCGGCGCGGGGGCGGGAGAAGACGACTTGAGCTGGATGAATTTCTCCAGGGACTGACCGGCCTTGTCCAGCGCCTTGGTGTACTGGGGCACCAGCGGATCGGCAGCATAGGGTTTGACGGCGGCCAGATAACCAACCCTGGCCTTTGCCCACTGTTCCCGTACTTGAGTCGCCACTGCCGCCGAGCTGGCGGCCCAGGCCGACACGGGCGCCGCCAGGCTGAGCAGCAGGGTCATAAGGATGAGGCGGACGGTATTTTCTTTCATGGCAACGACTCCAAGTTAACGATCATGGCGGCTCACGCCGCAGTTTATCGCGGCCAAGGCCGCTCCCAGGGAATACTTTATGGCAGCAGGTATCCACACCGTTGCGGGAGCGGCCTTGGCCGCAACAAACCAGCGTTAACCGATAGCCGCCAAGGCCGCATTGAAGGTCGTGCTGGGACGCATGGCCCTGGCCGTTTTCTCGGCATCGGGCAGGTAGTAGCCGCCCATGTCCACCGGTTTCCCTTGCGCGCCAGTCAGCTCAGCCATGATCTTGGCCTCGTTGGCTTCCAGCGCCTTGGCCAGCGGTGCGAAATGCGCCTGCAACTCCTTGTCCTTGGTCTGCGCCGCCAGCGCCTGCGCCCAATACAGGGCGAGGTAGAAATGGCTGCCACGGTTATCCAGCTCGCCGACATTGCGGGACGGTGACCGGTTGTTAGCCAGTATCTTGCCGGTAGCCTGGTCGAGCGCCTCGGCCAGAACCTGGGCCTTGGCGTTGTTGAATTTCTGGCTCAGGTGTTCCAGCGATACCCCCAGGGCCAGGTATTCGCCCAGCGAATCCCAGCGCAAATGCCCTTCTTCAATGAACTGCTGGGCGTGCTTGGGCGCGGTGCCGCCGGCGCCGGTCTCGAACATGCCGCCGCCCTTCATGAGCGGCACAATCGACAGCATCTTGGAACTTGAACCCAGTTCCAGGATCGGGAACAGGTCGGTGAGATAGTCACGCATCACGTTACCGGTGACCGAAATCGTGTCTTTGCCAGCCCGGATGCGCTCCAGCGAAAACCGTATGGCCTCCTCGGGCGACATGATCCGGATGTCCAGGCCGCTGGTGTCGTGATCCTTCAGGTAGCGCTCCACCTTCTTGATGATCTCGGCGTCATGCGCCCGATTCTTGTCCAGCCAGAACACGGCTGGCGTACCGGTGAGCCTTGCCCGGCCGACGGCCAGCTTGACCCAGTCCTGGATCGGCGCGTCTTTTGCCTGGCACATGCGGAAGATATCGCCTTCTTCCACCTTCTGTTCCAGCAGCGTCTTGCCCGAGGCATCGACGGCGCGCACGATGCCGTTGCCGGCGATCTCGAAGGTCTTGTCGTGGGAGCCGTATTCTTCGGCCTTCTGCGCCATCAGGCCGACATTGGGAACGCTGCCCATGGTTTTTGGATCGAGCGCGCCATGCTTCTTGCAGTCGGCGATGGTTTCCTGGTAGATGCCGGCATAGCAGCGGTCGGGAATCAGCGCCTTGGTGTCGTGCAGCTTGCCGTCCGGGCCCCACATCTTGCCCGATTCGCGAATCATGGCGGGCATGGAGGCATCGACGATCACGCTGTTGGGCACATGCAGATTGGTGATGCCCTTGTCCAGATTCACCATCGCCAGTTCCGGCCGGGTCTGGTAGCAGGCCTTGATATCGGCCTCGATCCCGGCGCGCTGGGCGTCGGGCAGATCGGCAATCTTCGCGTAGATGTCGCCCAGGCCGTTGTTGGGATTGATACCCAGTTGCTTGAATAGGGTGGCATGTTTGGCGAAGACATCCTTGAAAAAGACCGAAACGGCATGGCCGAACATGATGGGGTCCGATATCTTCATCATGGTGGCCTTGAGGTGCAGGGACAGCAGCGTCCCCTCCTTTTTCGCGGCCTGCATCTGCTGCTCGTAAAACGCTCGCAGGGCGCGGCGGCTCATGACGCTGGCATCAATGATCTCGCCCGCCTTGAGCTCGGTTTTTTCCTTGAGTACCGTGACCTTGCCGTCCGATCCGACAAACTCGATCCGCATGTTGCCGGCCTCGGGCACGGCGACGGATTTTTCGCTGCCGTAGAAATCATCGGCGTTCATGTGCGCCACATGGGTCTTGGAGTCGGCGCTCCAGGCCCCCATCCGGTGCGGATTATTTCTCGCATACTGCTTGACCGAAGCGGCCGCCCGGCGGTCCGAGTTGCCTTGTCTCAGCACCGGGTTCACGGCGCTGCCGAGCACCTTGCCATAACGTGCCCGGATCGCCTTCTCGGCGTCGGATTTCGGCTCCTCCGGATAATCCGGCACGGCATAGCCTTTCGCCTGCAATTCCTTGATGGCGGCCTTCAACTGGGGCAGGGAGGCGCTGATGTTGGGCATCTTGATGATATTGGCATCGGGCTGATTGGTCAGTTCGCCCAATGCGGCAAGCCCGTCCGGAATTCGCTGGCTCTCGGTCAGGTTCTCGGGGAAATTGGCGATGATCCGGCCAGCCAGGGAAATATTTCTGGTTTCGATGCTAATACCAGCCGCCTTGGTGAAGGCCTGGACGATAGGGAGCAAGGAGTACGTCGCCAACCCCGGCGCTTCATCGACTCTGGTCCAATATATCTTTGCTGTGGTCATGATCTTTTCCTGTTCAATCGAGTATGCCGGAGGGTCAGGCCGTATGCTGGCTGGCAAACAGCGACAGCGCGCCGCCGGCCCGAATCATGGGGATGTCCGCCTTGCCCTGGGCCAGATTGAGAGGTATCTCGCCGACACCGCTGACGACCAGTTTGAGCTTGCCACTTTCCAGGCCGGAGGTATCGAGCGCGACCTTGGCGCCTTGCTCGATGCGCTCGAGGTCGGCCGGGTTTTCGAAGGTCAACGCCAGGATGCCAAAGTTGGCGAGGTTGGCCAGGTGGATGCGCTCGAAGCCCTTGGCCACGATGGCGCGCACCCCCAGGATGCGCGGGCACAGCCCGGCGTGCTCGCGGGAACTGCCCATGCCATAGCCGTCGCCGGCCACCAGGAAGCCGTGACCGCCGGCGTCGCGCAAGGCCGCCGCGCGGGCGCTGAAGGTCTTGTCGGCCTGGATAAAGGTCGCCTGTTTGGCATATTCGTCGGCGTTGGAACGCAGGGACAGATACTTGCCGGCGGGCTGGATCAGGTCGGTGGTGACCTCATCGCCGAGCTTGAGCAGGACTTCGCCTTCCAGTTTTGCCGGCAGTCCCGTCAGCGTCGGCAGTGGGGCGATGCCGGGACCGTAATGCATGACCACCTTGGCGGCCTCGGTGGGCGGCAACGGCGCCACATAGGTGGCCATGTCGACCACTGGCGGAACCTGCTTGAAGGCGAGGTCGCCGCTGATGAGATCGCGGGGATCGGTGAGTCTTCCCATGACCGCGCTGGCAGCGGCGGTGACCGGGCTGACCAGATGAACGGCCGCGCTCTCGGTGCCCGAACGGCCGGCAAAGTTGCGGTTGGCGGTCGACAGCATCACGCCGTTGCTAGGCGGGCTGAAACCCTGGCCAATACAGGCGCTACAGGCGTTCTCCATGATCCGCACGCCGGCGGCGTAAAAAACCTCCATGTAGCCCGCCGCAGCCAATTGCCGGGCAATGGCCTGCGAACCGGGGGCGATGGCGGTGTCGACCTTGACCCGCTTGCCGCGCAGTATCTCGCCGACACGCGCCAGGTTGGCGTAGTTGGCGTTGGTGCAACTGCCGATGAACACCGCGTCGATGGGCATCCCGGCGTGGTTGGCGACCGGTTCCATGGCCTTCAGGCGCGGGTAAAGCGCGATGGTGGGAACCAGCGCCGACAGGTCAATCTCGACGGTGCGCGAATACGTTGCACCCGCGTCGGCCGTCATGGGCTGGAAATCCTTGGCGCGTTGCCGGCCTTCGAGATAGGCCTTGGTGACCTCATCCGAGGGGAAGATCGAGAAGGCGACACCGCCCTCGGTGCCCATGTTGGCGATGGTGGCGCGGTCGGTGACATTCAGGCTCTTCAGGCCTGGCCCGGTGTATTCCAGACAGATGCCCTTGTTGCCCTTGATGCCGATGACCTTGAGCACGTTCAGGATCACGTCCTTGGCCAGGACGCCCGGATGCAGGGCGCCGGTGAGGTGGACCTCCACCACGTTCGGCATCTCGATCTTGTAGGGGGTGCCGGCCATGGCGAAGCTGACGTCCGTGCCGCCCGCGCCCAGCGCCAGCATTCCCATACCGCCAGCGTTGGTGGTATGGGAATCAGAACCGAGCACCGACTTGCTGGGAACCGCGAAGTCTTCCAGGAACACGCTGTGGCAGATGCCGTTGCCGCCGCGCGAAAACCAGCAGCCGTATTTCTTGGCGAAGCTTTCGAGATAACGATGATCGTCGCCGTCGATGTAGCCGACTTGCAGCGTCTTGTGATCGATGACGATGACGGCGGTGGTCTTCACCCGCTCCACGCCCATCTTTTCGAAGGCCAGCGCGGCGGCTGTGCCGGTGGCGTCCTGGTAGAGTGTGTGCGTGAATTGGATCTCCAGCATCTGCCCCGGTTCGGGGAGTTTGGCCGGTTTTCCGGCGGCGTTGGCCAGCAATATCTTCTGTGCGACGTTGAGTGCGGTCATAGTCTCCACCTTTGTCTGTCGATTAACGTAAAAGTTGCCCAGCGGTTTTTAAGAAACGCGGCTGCATTGCGAGGCCGGGGTGCGGGTATCCATGTTGCGGCCACGATTGATGTGGTCGTCTATTTCACCGGCGCAGCCCGCCATGCGGCCAAACAGGAACGAGGTAAAGGCCGCCGTCTCCATCGAGCTTTCACCCAGCTTGCCAGTTCGGAAGCGCGGCCAGAGTAGTTTCAGCAGCAGCGTGGCGATAATGGCATCGATGTTGACGCAGAAGACGTTCTTGGTCACGCCGGTGTCGAACAAGGCCTGAACCACGGCCTTGTAGTAATCGTGGAAGATGTTCTTCTCGCCCCGCTCCGCGAACAACTGCGCAATATAAACCTCGCGCGGATCATGGTTGACCACATGGCCCTTGAACACCGGGTGGTTGACGCCGGGGATGTTGCGCACCGGCAGGCCGAGCGCCTTGCCGGCCTTCTTCTCGTCGCCGAATTTCCTGGCGTAATCGGTCGCCATCGCCTTAAGGTCGAGGCCGTGGTCGGCGGCGCCGGCATCGGCCAGCTTGGTGTCGCCAAAGCTCTCAATCAGGAACTGGATGCCCTCATAACCGTTACCACCATGGGCGAAACCGGTGTGAGTGAGGAAACCAAGCATGCCCTTGTTGATCTGCACCCGCTCCGGCGATTCGGGACCGTCGGCCGATACCGCGCCCTTGCAGCCCTGGGCCGAGATGGTGCCGACACCGTTGGAGATGATCAAACCCAGCATGACCTGGAACGGGAACAGATTGGCCGCCGTCGGCCGCTCGCCCATAAGGGCAAGATAGGCCAACTCGGTGATGGTCCACGATTCCAGAATTTTATCGTTGGCGATACCGCAAAACTTGCTTATCTGGTGGTTCTTGGCCGCAGTCGAAGCACCGATAATCACCGCGAACAGGTGGGCATACCAGGGCAAATCGCGCACCGTCAGCCGCGAGATGCGTTTGCGTATCAACGGCTCCCAGGCAATGGTCGTGGTCAATGCGGCGGTCACCGCGTCTGCCGTCGGGTGGCCCTTCAAAGCACGCAGGTAGCGCACGAAGGCCGATTTGCCGTGGCGCTTGTCGAAGGCCTTGAGCATCGCCTCGGCCAATGGGTCCGGCGCGCCGCCCAACAGGGTGGCGAGTTGCTTGGCGCTGGCCTTTGCGGGAGTAATCTTGGCCTGTTCGTCTGCGCCAGCGGTCAGGCCCGAGTGGGCGAATAGATCGATCAGGGTGTCGGCGGCTCGCCGCGCGCCATCGACGCGCTTCGGACCAAGCAGGGCAACTGCCGCGCCGACTGCCGTGTTGGGGGCGTTGCCGGCCTCGCGCGCCGCATCGGCAGCCGCCAGCATGACCTCGCCATGCAGGTTGACTCGCGCCGCCACCGCCAGGTTGAACAGGGCGTTATCGTTGGCGTCATTGAGCTCGCGCACCAGCGCCAGACACAGGTTGGACTCCAGCGGCTGCTTGGCGGTATCCAGGATAGAGATGCCGTTGACCTTGGTGATCTGGGTCTTGGGGTCCATCACCGAGCTGCCCGAACAGTCCTTCATAGACTGGCGCGGGAAGATGGCGCCCACCTGCTTGAGCAGTTCAGCGATCTGCATGTCGTAGGGCGGCAGCGCCTTGACTACCGGAATATCCAGCTCGGGCGGCAGCTTCAGGCCCTGGTCGTCGCCGAACCACGGCTTCAGCTCCAGATTGCCTTCTGGCGGGAAATCCCGTTCGACGCCGTTCAAGTGCATGACCGCGGTCAGCGCCAGCGGGATGTGGGCGATGTTGGTGACCACCGCGCCGCGTTTCGAGCACACTGGATGCTCGGGCGTGAACAGTTCGGTGACGCCGAATTTCTCCATGAACCAGCGCTCCTTGGCCAGGGCGTCGTCGCCCGATCCGGCGATGGCGCCGGCGTGGCCGACCGCACGGGTCAGATTCGCTTTCCAGCGACCGACCACGCAGGCCACCACAGGCTTGTCGAAGGTAACATCTTCTTCGTAATAGCCGCCCGGCTCCGCATACATCACCGCCGCCTTGGTGCGCACATCGTTGGCCATGGCGTAGGCGAACTCGGGGGTGGCGTAATGGATATAGACGTCCTTGCCGCTGGAGATCAACGTCGTCGTTCCCCAGCCGCCGATCGTCAGATAGTTGGCGATGGTGGTGGTGAAGTTGCCGGAGTTGGAATAGATGGCGATGGAACCCTTACGCAAGGTCTCGGCGGGGTTATCGCCGCCCAGCGCGCCGCCGATGCGGACATGGTTCCACGAATCCGCCACGCCCAGACAATTGGCGCCGAATATGTCCACCCCGCGCTGCTGACCAAGCGCCCGTATCTCGCGGGCATCATGCACCGAGGTCTTCTCGGTGAGGATGACGACCTTATCGACCTCGGGGTTGATCCGGATCAGCTCGGCGACGCCATCGCGGACGGCGGCCGGCGGCAGATAGACCACGCCGACGTTGAATTTGTGTCCGGCCTCCAGGCCTTCGCGCACATTGTTGTAGACCGGGATGTCGCCCAACGGCGTTTCCAGGACCTGGCCGCGGCGCCCGGGCATGGTGCCGAAGACCACGTTGCCGCCCGAATAGGCGTGGCTGATCGGGGTTACCGAACGGGATTCATTGCCCAGTATGTTCAGCACGCAGATGCGATCCTCAGGGGTCGCAATCTCGGCCAGGGAACGAATTCCGACGAAGTATTTGAAGTGTACGATGCCAGGCTTTCTCATTGCTTATTACCTTTCGTCCAAACGGCCGCAGGGCGGGAAAATCGCATACTGACAGCCGCTTTTTATGTGAATTGGATTCTCGGTCGGATCAGGCGTCGGCGGGCAGACCCAGCATCGTCGCAACCTGGGCGCGGCCGCCGCTCTTCATCCAGCGATCTGCCTCCTGGGCATAGGTCACCACATCGGTCATCGCCGAGTCGTAGCCGAACACCCGATAAGGCAAGCGCAAGGCGTCGAGGACATCCTTGAAGGCGCCCATGCCACGAATCAGGTTGGGCCCGCCGCGACCGATCACCACATAGACCGGCGTCGGCCCGTGCTCGCTGAAGTACTCGCGCAGGGCATCGGCCATCGCCCGGAAGGTGACGAAGATGTCGGTGTTGTTGGCCTTGCCGCCGATCACAAACAGAACATTCGACTGTTTGAGGTAGTATTTGAGGCAGATACGCATCACCTCTTTCATCTTCTCGTAGGGCGGATTGCCGCCGAAATCGGAAGATATGATGGCATCGCTGCCCAGCACCTCGGTAACCAGCGAATTCGCGCCGCCGCCGAAGGTCGGCGCCAGGATGGTGCCTTTATCGTTGATGACGTAGACATCGCTCTGGCCCTGGTAGGTGCGCAGTTCGTTGATCTCCTGCTCGAAGTCGCTGACCTCAGTCATGAACAGGTCGGAAGGCAGGTTCAGGCGGCTGACGCGCGGATCGTCACGGTCGAAGCCGCACTTGAAGTCGCAGGCCACCGGCAACAGATGGCCAGGCCGGTTTTCCGTCATCCGAATAGGATTGAGTTCCAGCGTCGTCATGCCGTAATGGTGGAACAGATCCCACAGCTTGGGCAGATGCTGCACCAGCGGCGACACGATCTCGCGTGGCGCGCCCAGATCGGACAGCGCGTTGGAGATGACGAAGGACGAGAGGCCGGTCAGCGGATCGAAAGGCACCTCGACAATTTGGCTCTTGTCCAACTCCTCGATGTCCATGCCGCCGTGGTGAGTGAGCGTCATGACCGGCGCCCGATAGCGGGTCGAGTCGGTGATCGAGAAGTAGATTTCGTGGTTAGCCGGAACGGCGCCTTCGAAGGTGACCCCGCGCGATTTGTAGACGGCATTGCCGACCCGATGTTCGGCGAAGTAGAGGCGTTCCTTCTCGGCCAGCGCCGTTTTCAGATCGCTGGCGCGCCCAAGCAACCCGGACTTGCCCTTTTTGCCCACGCCGCCCTTGAAGATGGGCTTGATGAAGACCGAACCGCAACGTTCGATCAGGTTATAGATTTCATGTTCGCCAGCCTCCGGCCCGAGTACCTCGGCGGCCGGAAAATCGACGATCTTGAGCATCCGTGCTCCATAGAGCATGCCACTGATGTTCATGGTTTACTTGCCTCTCCATTAATCAAATTTCAGCCACCGCAACCATGGGACACGCTTACCGCGTCCCTGCTCGAAACCCATCGATACCTAGTACTCTTCCGGTAGATTCTTCAGCTCGGCCCACGAATAGACCGGCCCCTTGACGCACACATAGTCCTTGCCGACATTGCAGCGGCCGCACTTGCCCAGGCCGCATTTCATCTTGTTCTCCAGGGTCGTGTATATCTGCTCGTCAGCGAATCCGAGCTGGCTCAGGTTCTGGATCACATACTTGATCATGATCGGCGGCCCGCAGGTGATGGCGATGGCATTGTCGGACGAAGGCTCCTTGTCCATCACGTTGGCCGGCACGAAACCGCAGTAGGCATCCCAGCCATCCTCGGCCTTGTCCACCGACAAATGGACGTCGGCGACGCCGCGCAGTTTTTCCAGCTCCGCCTTGTACATGATGTCGCGTGGCGAACGGCCGCCGTAAAATACGGTGATATTCTTGAAATTGTCGCGTTGCGCCACGGCGGTGGTAATGACCGGCCAGATCGGCGCCAGGCCGCAGCCGCCGCCGATGAAGTAAAGATTCCTGCCCCGCCAGTCGTCAACCGGGAAGCTGTTGCCGTAGGGGCCACGGATGCCGACCACGTCGCCGACCGCCAGATCGTGGAAAGCGGCGCTGACCCGTCCCACCCGCATGATGGAAAACTGCTTGTATTCCTTGACCAGCGGCGAAGAGGCGATGGAGATCATCATTTCGCCGCGTCCGAACGCCGATAGCATGGCGCACTGACCGCATTCATGTTCGAAGCTGTCGCCATTCAGCGGCTCTACCCGGAAGGTCTTGATGGCGCGCTCGCCGGGCACCTCTTCCTTGATGTAGGTGATCCGGGCCAGTTCCGGCAGGTAGATGTTATCCGGCATGTTCGGTTACCTTGTTGACCACATGGACGATGTCGATTCCGACCGGGCAATCGCTGATGCAGCGACCACAGCCGGTGCATTGGTGCATCCCGAAATTCTCATGGAAATACTGAAACTTGTGGCACACCCGTTGCCGCAGCCGGGCGCCGACGGTTGGCCTCGGGTTGTGGCCCGAGGTGTGCATGGTGAAGTCGGGAAACTGGCAGTTGTCCCAGGTCCGCACCCGGTTGCCCTTGAGCGGCGCCGAACCGGTGACTTCATCGTTGATGTCGAAACAGTGGCAAGTCGGGCACAGAAAGGTGCATATACCGCAGCCGATACAGGCTTGCGCCAGTTCTTCCCAGAGCGGCGACTTGAAACTGGCCTTCAACCTGGCCGGCGCCCCATCGGGGTTGTTGATCGCCCGTTGCGGTTGGGCGACGGCCTCGGCGTGTACGCTTGCCGCCTGTTTACGGTCGGCGGCCGCCGGCATCTTGAGCAGATCGCCGGCGGTCGTCATTAATGACTTGCCGGTCTCGGTAATGGCAGCCAGAAAATAGCGGTCGCCCAGGTCGGTCATCAGGACATCAAGACCGTCGCTGCTGACCGGCGAGCCGCCGACCGACAGGCAAAAACAATGGGCGCTGGGCGGCTTGTTGCAGGCCAGACCAACGTAAGCCATGTTGTTGCGCCGTGACTGATAGTAAACATCGTCAACATGGTCGGCGAATACCCGATCCATGCGTACCGTGCCGCGAGCGTCGCAGGGACGCACGCCGAACACCACGCGATGCTTGCTATCCGGCAGTTTTTGCGTCAATCGCGGCGCTTCGCCCTTGATCTGCTCGAAGGAGAAAAACACCTCCCGCTGTGGGAAGGCAAAGCCCTTGGGCGGCTGCTTGGTGTTGGGGTGGTCGAGCCGGGCGGCGCCGACGACCGGCCGAAACGCCCAGACGCCGTCTTCAACCGCCGGCGCAAACGCCTCCCAGTCGGTCAAGGCGGCGATCCAGTCGTCCAGGCGTTGTTTATCGAGTATCTTTTCCATGCGCTTACCTGATAAATTGACCGGGGTCGTCGTCGCGGAAGGAGGCCACCAGCGAGGGGCCGCCGATGCTGGCCCCAGGCTCATAGCCAAAGTGTTCGCGGGCCTCCCGTTCCATCTTGTTGTTGAGCAGACGCAACGGGATGTTGACCGGGCAGACCCGTTCGCACTCGCCGCAATCGATGCAGCGGCCAGCCAGGTGCATGGCGCGCGTCATGTGATAGGTGATGTTTTCGGAGCGCACCGCCGAGCGCTCTATCCAGCGGATGCGATTGGCCTTTTCCTCGGCCGTGGTTTCCGGCGCTACCGGGAAGGTGATGCTGTCCACCACGCACTCGTCGCAGTAGCACATCGGGCATACCGAGCGGCACGCGAAGCAGCGGATGCAGCGCTCGAACTGACGGCACCAGTATGCCCAACGGTCGGCCTCGCTGAGCGCCTCGAAACGGGCCAACGCAGTGAACGGCGCGACCAACTGGCGACTGGTCTGGTCCTCGCCGAACACCACATTGTGTTCCTTGGGGAAGGGTTCGCGGCATTCCAGGCAGCGATCCGCCATGACCTCGCTGGCCGGTAGTCTCACCTCGCCCGCCAAGGTCGTGACAACGAGTTCGGCACCGTCGATGACGGCGCTCAATGCCTGGGCGCCGTTCAGTAGCCGCGCCAGTTTGTATTCGACCAGTACGCCGCCGCCCTCGCAGGACACGCCGATGATGTAAACGTCTTCACGCTTGAAGTAGTGCTCCTGCATCAGCACGACGATGGCGCGGGCGTCGCAGCCCTTGGCGACGATGGCGATGGGCAAGTTTGGGGTCCGTTGCGCATGAGCCAGCGCCTTGCGATCCTCGACCAGGTAGAGCGCCAGGTTGTGGAAGCAGGTAGCATCCCATACCAGCTCATCGGCCTGTTCCGGATCGGTGATGGTGACCGGCTCGGCAAGCATGCCCCGGCTGCCGCGCTGGTAGCCGATGACGGCGCGAACCTCGCCCTTGGCTAACAGGTCACGCGCCGCGTCGCGAATACTCTGGACATCGATCATGTGCGGTCCGCCTTCAATTTGTTCTGCGGTCCGAGCGGCTTGAGGTCGGCGACGAAATCCTTGACGACTTGGGCGTACTTGGCACCCTCGGCGGCCGACACCCAGGACATCCGAAACCGATCCGGCTCGACGCCGACCATTTCAAGCAGCTCCTTGATGAGGTAGATCTTGCGCCGCGCCAGGTAGTTGCCCTCGATGTAGTGGCAGTCGCCGATATGGCAACCTGAGAGCAGAACGCCGTCCGCCCCCTTGTTGAAGGCCGACAGTATGTAGAGTGGCGAAATGCTGCCCGAGCATGGCACGGTGATCGGCGTCGCGTTGGCCGGATACTGAATCCGGGAGACGCCGGCCAGGTCGCTGCCCGCCGACGAGCACCACTTGCACAGGAAGGCGACGATCTTGGGTTCGTAAGCTTGTTCTTCTTCCGACATCGGTTTCCCTTACTTCAAGCCAGACACGCTTCGATCATCTCGAAGACCTGCATCTGCGTGGCGTTTTTGACTTCGATGGCGGCGCGCAGGCAGGTGGCCGTGCAACTGCCGCAACCTTCGCAAAGCACTTCGTTCACCACCGCCTTGCCGTTCTCCAGCCGGATTGCATGGTAGGGGCAGGCGGTCACGCACATCTCGCAACCGGTGCAGTGGGAGCGGCGCACCCGGGCGACGGTCGGCGCATGGCTGAGGGTCGCCTGCGACAGCAGCGCGATCACCTTGGCGGCGGCCGCGCCAGCCTGGGCGACGGTCTCGGGAATATCCTTCGGCCCTTGGGCAGCGCCGGCCAGGAAGATGCCGGCGGTGACGCTCTCGACCGGTTTGAGCTTGGGGTGCGCCTCGGCCAGGAAACCATCCTTGTCGCGGCCGATCTTGAGCACCTTGGCGGCATCCGCCGTGCCCTTGGATGGCTGCATGGCCAGCGCCAATACCACCATGTCGGCATCGATCTCGACGTTCTGTCCGGTCAGGGTGTCGGTACCGAGCACCTTGATCTTGTCATTATGCCGGTAGAGTTTGGAAACGCGACCGCGCAGATAAATAGCCCCGTCCTCCTCCATGGTGCGCTGCACAAACTCCTCGTAACCCTTGCCGCCAGAGCGAATGTCGATGTAGAACACATAGGCGCGGCCATCCGGGACATGGTGCTTGTATAGGCTGGCGTGCTTGGCGGTGTACATGCAGCAGATCTTGGAGCAGTAGGCGCAGTGCTGCGCCGGGTCGCGCGAGCCCGCGCACTGGATGAACACCACATCCTTGGGCACCTTGTGGTCGGAGGGCCGCAGCACATGGCCGCTGGTTGCGCCCGAGGCCGAACACAGACGCTCGAATTGCAGGCCGTCCAGCACGTCTTCGACCTTGCCATAGCCGTACTCGCCCAGGTTCTCCTGACCGTATAGATCGAAGCCGGTAGCGACGACGATGGCGCCCACCTCCTCGACCACGGTTTCGGGCCGCATGTCGTAGTTGATCGCTTCGGCCTCGCAGACATCCTTACACTTGCCGCAGCGGATGGGATTCAAACCCAGGCAGGCATCCTCGTCGAGCGTGTAGCTGGCCGGAATCGCCTGCGCGTAAGGAATGTAGATGGCCCGCCGGGCGGTCAGGCCAAGCTCGTATTCGTTGGGCACCACTACCGGGCAAACCTGGGTGCAGTCATCGCAGATCTTGCACTTCTCAGGATCAACGAAGGTCGGCTTCTTGAGTATCTTGGCCTTGAAATTGCCCACCGAGCCGGATACTTCCTGCACCTCGCAGTAGGTCATTACCGTGATCTTGGGGTGACGCGACACCTCCACCATCTTGGGCGACAAGATGCACTGCGAGCAGTCCAGGGTGGGAAAGGTTTCGGAGAGCTGGAGCATGTGGCCGCCGAGGGTGGCCTGTTTCTCGACCAGCAGCACCTCCAGACCGGCGTTGGCCATATCGAGCGAGGCCTGGATGCCGGCGATGCCGCCGCCGATCACCATGACCCGGCGGGTAACCGGGACGGCAATCGGTTCCAAAGACTGGTTGCGGCCGGCCCGGCGCACGGCGCTGCGGGAAATCTTGATCGCCTTCTCGGTTCCCACATCGCGATCCTTGTGCACCCAGGCGCACTGTTCGCGAATGTTGGCGATCTCGCAGGTGAAGCCGCTGATGCCGGCACGGGTGGCGTTATCGCGGAAGGTTTTTTCATGCAGTGACGGCGAACAACAGGAGACGACGACGCTGTCCAACTGGTTATCCTTGATCGCCTGGATGACCGCGTTCTGACCGGGGTCGGAACACATGTAGACGTAGTCCTGAGAGTAGACGACGGTCTCCTCGGCGGACATCTCCTTGGCCACTCTTGCCACGTCGACCGTGGCGGCGATGTTGTTGCCGCAGTGGCAGACGAAAACGCCGGTACGCTTTTTGGTCATGACGCCGCCCCGCCCGCATTCATAGCTTCCAACCCGTACTCATAGCCCTTCTCGAAGGCCTTGATATTGACCTTCAGAAAACGGTCGGGCACCAGGCCGGGCAGCGCCTTCTTCATGGCCTCGGCGGACACCACCTTGGTCACTGCGGTCAAGAAGCCCAGCGCCACGAGGTTGGTAAACAACCGATTGCCGACTTCCTCGGCGAAGCGGGTTGCTGGTACACGATAGAGTTTGAGCTCTAGGTGTTCGCCGCTCAGTTTCACCAGGTCCTGCTCGACAATCAGGATGCCGCCCTTGGGCAACTCGCTCCAATACTTGTCGTAGGCCTCCTGGGACAGCGCCAGGAGTATCCCGGGGTGGGTGAGGTAGGGATAGAGGACGCGTTCGTCGGAGACCACGAGTTGCGCCGCGCAGGCGCTGCCACGGGCCTCCGGACCGAAGCTCTGGGTCATGGTGGCGAACTTGTCGTCGTACAGGGACAGCGCCTTGCCGGTAATCAAGGCGCAGCGAATGATGCCCTGACCGCCGAATCCCGAGAACCTGATTTCATGAGTGCTCATGCGCTCGCTTCCTACTTACGGGGCTTCTTGGCGGCGGTTTTTTTGACCGGAGCCTTGGTTGCGACCTTTTTCACAGTCTTGGCAACGGCCTTGGCCGGAGTCTTCTTGGCCGCAGCGGCGGGCACGGCCCGCCCTATAGCCGGCTTCTTGGCGGCGGCCTTTTTGACCGGAGCCTTGGTTGCGACCTTTTTCACTACAACCTTTTCGGATGCTGCCTGTTCTGCCGCCAGCACAGCGGCCCGGCGGGCAGCAACCCGCGCCTTCTCGGCCTTTTCTTCGGCCTCCCGCTCGGGAATGGTCTTGCCATAAAGCTGGTAATCGTCGCCCACCAGCTTGACCGCGCATTTATCGACGGCCTCCAGATAGGTGGGCTTAGCCTTGTCGACGAACTTGCCGACGACGATCTTGCCCTGGTAGTCGATGGCCGTCTCGCGGGTGTCGCAACCATGCTTGAGCACCGTGTTTTCCTGATAGAACTGGAGCATGTCGACGCCGTCGCCGAGGCGGTTGCGGCGCAGGTAGAGCGTGGTGCAGGGCGAGATAAGCTCAATGAAGGAAAAACCCCTGTGGGCGAGCGCTTCCTCGATCGACTGGGTGACGTTGCGGACATCCATCGAGGTCCAGCGGGCGATGTAGGTGGCGCCAGCGGCATCGGCCAGGAAGGGCAGGCTGAACGGATATTCGTAGTTGCCGTAAGGCGTGGTCGAGGCGATTGCCGAGGTCGGTGTGGTCGGCGTCACCTGGCCGCCAGTCATGCCGTAAGTGAAGTTGTTGTTGCAGATCACCACGATATCCATGTTGCGCCGAGCGGCATGGATCAGGTGATTGCCGCCGATGCCGGTCAGATCACCCTCGCCGCTGAATACCACCACCGTCAGCTCGGGGTTGGCCAGCTTGATGCCGGTGGCCACCGGAATGGCACGGCCATGCGTGGTATGGATCGAGTCGAAATCGACATAGCCCGCCACCCGGCCGGTACAGCCGATGCCCGACACCACGACCAGCTTCTTGGGATCGATGCCACTGCGCTTGACGGCCTCGGCAAAGGCGTTCACCTCGGAGCCGATGCCGCAGCCGGGACACCAGATATGCGGCATCCGATCCATCCGCAGGACCCCGGACATGGGGCTGTCGTGTTTAAATTTTCCGATATCGGTAGTCATTGGTTGGCCTTTCTGATGGCGTCCAGGATGACCTCGGGGTCATGTACCGCGCCGCCGCAGTGATTGACGCTGATGGTTGCGCACTGGCCGCCGGCGCCGCGTTCCACCTCATGCACCATCTGGCCGTAGTTGATCTCCGGCACCACGAAGGCCTTTATCTTGGGCGCCAGTTCGCGGATACGTTTCTCGCAGAACGGCCAAATGGTGATGAGCCGCAGGTAACCGACCTTGATGCCTTCCTTGCGGGCATCCTGGATGGCCTTGACGGCAATGCGGGAGGTAATGCCGTAGGACACCACCACGACATCGGCGCCATCGACCTGATCCTCATCGAGACGGATGATCTGGTCGGCGTTGCCGTTGATCTTCTCCATCAGGTGAGTAATCACGATCTTGCTCTGTTCGGCGGTCATGACCGGATAGCCGCGCTCGTTGTGAGTCAGGCCGGTGATGTGGAAGTTGTAACCGTCGCCCGCCTGGGTCATGGGATGGCCGCCCTGGCTGTCGAACTGGTAGGGGCGGAAGTCCGCCTTGGGGCCGCTGTAGTTATTGCGTGGCACCACCTGGATCTGCTCCGCCGGCGGGATGACCACCTTCTCGTGCATGTGACCGACAGTCTCATCGGTCAGGATGATGACCGGCACCCGGTAGAACTCCGACAGGTTGAAGGCCTCGACGGTGAGATCGAAACACTCCTGCGGGCTGTCCGGGGTCAGGGCGATGATGTTGTAATCGCCATGCGAACCATAGCGTGCCTGCATCATGTCCTGTTGGGCGGTCAGCGTCGGCAGGCCGGTCGACGGGCCGCCGCGCTGCACGTTGGCGATTACCAGCGGGGTCTCGGTCATGGCCGCCAGGCCGATGTTTTCCACCATCAAGGAGAAGCCGGGGCCGCAGGTCACGGTCATCGCCTTCTTGCCGCCCCAGGCAGCGCCGATCAGGGCGGCGATGGAGGCCAACTCGTCCTCCATCTGGATGAACAGCGCGCCGACCTCGGGCGCCCGCTCGGCGAAGCGCTCGGCGGTCTCGGTCGAGGGTGTGATGGGATAGCCGGCAAAGAATCGGCAGCCGGCCGCCAGGGCGCCCTCGGCGATGGCGTGGTCGCCATCCATGAAGTGCGGGCCGCTATCGACCCCTCTTGGATCTGCGGTAACTGTCTTCACTTTTCTGCTTCCCCTTTCGCAATTTCGTTATCCTTGGTCACGAAGATAGAAAACTCCGGACAGATCATTTGGCAATACTGGCAGTCGTGGCATTTTTCCGGGTTCTTGGCATAGGGTGGGTGATAGCCCTTGGCATTGAACTCCGGGGAGATGTCCAGCACATTGGTCGGACAAAACTGGACGCAAAAACCGCAGCCCTTGCACCAGATGTCGTTGATATAAACCGTGCCATGGAGCTGCTTTAGATTATTGAAGAACATTGCCGCATCCCTCAGGCCAGACCGCGACCGGCCAAGGTCGGCTGCGGATCAATGTGGTGAAGATCGAAACGCAGCGCCGCATCGTCGCAGCCGAACGCCAACGCCATCAACTGGGTGAAGTAAAGCACCGGCAGGTGATAAAAGTCCGGATTGAGGCGGCGCGCGTCATCCTGGCGGAAATCCAGATTGAAGGCGCACAGCGGGCAGCTCACCACCACCAAGTCGGCCTGTTCCTCGTGCGCCGAACCCATGATCTTGTCGGTGCGTTCGGCAATGATCTCCGGCTTGTCGACGGTGTGATAGGCGCCGCAGCATTCGGTCTTCAACGGAAACTGGACCGGGGTGGCGCCGAGGGCCGTAATCAGGTCCTCCATGATCGTCGGGTTTTCGACATCGTCGAAGGCGACCTCTTTCGGACGCACCAGCAGGCAGCCGTAGTAGCAGGCCACCCGCAGCCCGGCGAGCGGCTTTTTCACCTTCTCGGCCAGCTTATCAAAACCGATCCGGTCGCGCAGGTATTCCAGCAAGTGCAGGACATCGACATCACCCTGGTATTTGGTTTCCTCCTGGTACAGGAACTCGTTGATGGTTTCGAGCGCGTCGGGACGCTTCTTGACGTCGATGTTGGCGCGCTTCAAGGTGTTGTAACACATGGCGCAGGTGGTCATGAATTCGCTGGCCTGGGCCTCCTTGACGCGAATCAGGTTGGTCACCGGCGCCACCCGATTCATGATGTTGTCGGAGCCCAGCGCATGGACCGTACCGCAACAATTCCAGCGCGCCAGTTCCTCGACCTCGACACCCAGCTCCGCCATCGACGAGACGGTGGAAACGTCGAAATTCCGGGCCTGGTTCTTCAGTGTGCAGCCGGGATAATAAATAAGTTTCATCGGCGTATTTCCATTGGCCATCAGGATGTCTGCTTGCGCAGGGCGCTGATCAGGGCGATCGGCGGCAACGCGCCAATCGCCTCGGGAGATAGTTCCTGAATCTTGAGGTGGTCAGCGCGGTTAACGGTGCCCAGCACGGTTTGGCGCAGCGCCTCGATGACCTCGGCGATCCGGATGTCCTTCGGGCAGCGGCTATTGCAGGTCATGCAGGACACGCAAATCCAGATGGCGCGGGTCGCCAGCAACTGTTTCTCCATGCCCAGTTGGGCCATGCGGATGATCTGGTTAGGCAGCACGTCCATGTGCGCCGCCATCGGACAACCCGCGGAGCACTTGCCACACTGGTAGCAGGCCAGCAGTTTCTGGCCGCTGATCTTTTCGATCTTGGCCACAAACGTGCCACCGAGCCGAGATGAAGAAATGCGTAAAGTGGTATTCATGTTCCGGCTCAGTATTTCGCATCCATGCGGAACTCGGGCGTATCGAGCCACAACCCGACGTTCTGCACGCTGTCCAGTTGCGCCTGGAGGCTGTCGTAGTGGAAGCCCTCCTCCTGGATTATTTTCCCGATCAGGCCGAGCATCTCGCGATCCGTGGTGTGTTCGGCTATCTCCTGGTACACCTGGATGGCGCGCCGCTCCATCTCCATGGCCAGGCGCAGTGCCTGGGTATCGTCGGCGACCACCTCGTGACCGCGTTGCGCCACGGCGGCTTGCAGCTCGGCGATGGTCTTCGATGGCTGGGCGATGGTCGCTTCCTGGTCGGCAAGCCGCTGCCACTCGTCCTCACCGATCAGCGCGGCAAACAGCACGTGGGTTTCCGCCACATGCTCCGTTTCCGCTGCCGCCAGGCGCAGGAACATGGCCTTGCCGGTGGGGTTCTGAGTCAGCTCGGCCACATGACGGTAGAAGCGCTCGCCGCCGAACTCGAAGCCGATCGCGGTGCGCGCCAGTTCGATCACCTTGTCGTCGATGTGAGTCATTAGTTTTGTCCGGCGCGTCAGGCGTCGGACCGCTCCTCTTGCAAGCGGTTATGCACTACCGAAGCGCCGGGCAGCACGTTGCCGCCGCGCACCAGTTGCCGTTTCCTGACATCCTTGGGCGCATAGGACGGCAACAGGATCGGGGCCACCAGATTGGTCTGGACTCCGGAATTGGCCAGTTCTTTCTCATAGTTATCGAGGTGCGCCAGGCTGAGTTTGCCGAGCTTGACGGTCTTGGCGTAGGCGCCGGCTGACTTGCCGGCGCGCCGACCGAATACGTTGTAGTCGAGCACCGAATTGCCCATCAGCCGGTTGCGACCGTGCAGGCCGCCGGTGGCCTCGCCGGCCACGTAGAGACCAGGGATGTTGGTCTCGCAACGTTCGTTGATCTCGACACCGCCGTTCTGGTAGTGCAACGACGGGTAAATCAGCATCGGCAGTTTGTTGATGTCGATGCCGTAGCGGATGTACTGGCGGTACATCGCCGGGAACTGGTGGGCCACATAGCCTTCGCCGTGCAGCATGTCGATCAGCGGCGAGTCCAGCCATACGCCGAGACGCCCCGACGGGGTTTCAATGCCGCCGCCGTTTTGCACGCATTCGCGTATGATCGCCGAGGCCTCGATGTCGCGCGGCTCGCGCGGGAAGACAAACAGCTCGCCGTCCTTGTTCAGCGGCTGGCCGCCGGCACCGCGGATCTTCTCGGTAATCAGGAAGCCGGCGATCTGTTCAGGGAAGGAGGCGCCGGTCGGGTGGTATTGAACCGAATCCATGTACATCAGCTTGGCACCGGCACGATAGGCCATCACCAGGCCGTCGCCAGTGGCGCCGTAGTGGTTAGTGGTGTCAAAACCGCGAATGTGCAGGCGACCATAGCCGCCAGTGGCGATGAGGGTAGACTTCGCCTTGACGGTAAAGAATTCTTCGCTGTCCATGCTGTAAAGAACCGCGCCGGCGCACCGGCCCTCGTCATCCATAATCAATTCCACCGCCGGCATGAATTCCTTGATGGTAATCATGTCGGGATGGTTGCGCACTTCGTCCATCAGGGTGCGCATGATCATGGCGCCGGTGTAGTCGCGGCACGACACCATGCGCTTGCGCGAGGTGCCGCCGCCGTGCAGCACCTGGATGGAGCCGTCTTCTTCCTTGTCCCACACCACGCCCAGGTCTTCGAGCCACTTGACCACGCCGGGGCCATCTTCAGTGAGCGCCTTGACCAGTTCCGGCTTGTTCTCGAAGTGGCCACCGCCGATGGCATCGAGATAGTGTTTGGTCGGCGAGTCGGTGCGCGATACGGCGGCCTGCATCCCGCCTTGTGACATCATGGTGTTGGCGTCGCCCATGCGCAGCTTGGTGGCGATCAGCGAACGAATGCCGTGTTGCTGCATGGCGATCAGCGCGGCATTGCAGCCGGCGCCGCCACCGCCGATGATCAGCAGGTCGGTTTCGAAATCTGGCTTGTCCAGATTCACTTGCTCGCTGCGCAACCAGGAGTGCGATTCCAGCAGGTCCGCCACTTCGGTAGTCAGCTTCTCGCCCTTGTTGGGGCCGACACGCACCGGCCGCAAAGCATCGGGCTTGTAGTCGGGATGGAAATCCTCCAGCACACGGCGCCGCTCTTCGGCGTTCATGGGCGGGTAAACGGGGACCGACTTCCTGGCCAATTCCAGGCGAGCGGCGCGCGTCTGGACCACCTTGCGCAACGATTCTTCCATGTACTCTGGATACATCTGATTCCTCTCTTATTCCGTGTGCCGACTATTCGGAATCGCGGGCGTAGTAACGCTCGGATAAAGCTTCGCGGCCCATAGCCATCAGCTCAGCGTATTCCGCCTCATAGACGCCCTCTTCCACCGCCTTGACGCGCTCCGCCAGTTCCGGGCTGTCCTTGCGCAGATAGCGGCCATAGAGGCGCTTCGCCAGGATGGCCATCAGGGGTTGGGTGATTTCAGCCGGGCAGCGCAGCATGCACAACCCGCAGACGACGCAGTCGAAGGACAGGTCCATCACCGCCGCGATGTCGCCGCGTTTGGCGGCCTGGACGTAATCCATGACCTGGAGCCCCTGCGGACAGGACTTGGTGCAGGTGCCGCAGGCCACGCAGCGGAACACCGTCGGGTACATCTGCTGAATGGCGCTGACGTTGGGCCTGAGCTTCTCGATGTCGTAGATCGCCTTTTCGGCCGGAACCGAGGGTATCTGCGCCAGCGTCATGCCGTCCTCGACCAGGGTCATACAGGCCAGGCCAGTACGGATTTTGTAATCGCCAGGCAGGCGGTAGAGGGTGGCGCAGGCGCCGCAATAGCCCTCGCGGCAACCAGCGCCACGGATGATCTGGTGGCCGGCATATTCGATGGCGCCCATGATGGTCGCCTCGGCCGGCACCTCATAGGCCTTGCCCATGATGTATACCGTGATCAGTCGCTCAGCCGCTTCGCGCCCTCCGTCGGCCGCCGAAGTCGTTGGACTGTTCGCTATTCCCGCCGACACGCTTGTCATATAAACACCTTTATCATCTTGTTTCCGCATTTCAGGATGCTTTAGTCGAATTGCGACTGAGGCCGAAGCCCTTCAGCAAGGGCGCCGGTCAGCGTCGTTGCTAAATTGGTTCACGACTTCAAGGTCCGATCATAAAGAGCTTCGTTAAGGGTTGACAATAGATGATGTCAATATACGATAAAAAAAAATAAATCACCTCGCATGACAATACCAATTATCGTTGCCGTTTATCGATGCTACCGTGGTCGCATCGAATATTGCCACCTTGCCGACTAGGAGACCTTCATGGCCAAAGCACCCGTTCGAGTCGCCGTAACCGGCGCCGCCGGGCAGATCGGTTATGCGCTGCTGTCTCGCATTGCCAGCGGTGAAATGCTCGGCAAGGATCAGCCCATCATCCTGCAATTGCTCGAATTGCCCATGGACAGGGCGCAACAGGCATTGAAGGGCGTGATGATGGAACTGGAGGACTGCGCCTTTCCGCTCTTGATCGACATGATCGGCACCTCCGACCCCATGGTTGCCTTCAGGGATGCCCAACAAGCCCTGCTGGTGGGCGCCAAGCCCCGAGGCGCCGGCATGGAACGCAAGGATCTGCTGCTGGATAATCCCAAGATTTTCATCGAACAAGGCAAGGCCATCGACCTGGTCGCCGCCCGCGACGTCAAGGTAGTGGTACTCGGCAACCCATCCAATACCAACGCGCTTGTCGCCATGAACGCGGCCAGGAGCCTGCCCAGAACCAGTTTCACCTCAATGATGCGGCTGGACCACAATCGCGCCGCCGGCAAACTCGCACAGCGCCTCGGCAAGCCGATCACCAGCATCGAAAATATAGTGGTGTGGGGCAATCACTCGCCCGCCATGTACCCGGACATCCGCTTCGCCACTATCGATGGCAAACATCCCCGTGAACTGGTGGATGAAGAGGCGTGGTACCGGAACGATTTCATCGACGAGATCGGCAAACGCGGCGCGGCCATCATCGATGTCCGTGGCCTTTCCTCCGCCGCCTCCGCCGCAGTGGCGGTCATCGACCATATGCGCGACTGGAACCTGGGGTCCAACGGCCACTGGGTCACCATGGGCGTCGTCTCCGACGGTTCCTACGGCATTCCGGTGGGCATGATCTACGGCTTCCCCTGCACCACCGCCAACGGCAAGTGGGAGATTGTCAAGAACCTGGAAATCGACACCTTCTCGCGCACGAAAATGGACGCCTCGCTGAAAGAGCTACAAGAGGAATACATGATCGCGTCGAGCATCTTCGCGCCCGAGATCGCGGCGCAAAACGTCAAAGACCTGCTTCACCCAACCGATGTGCTCTATGCCGGCGGCCGTCCTTCGCCGCTGCTGGCCGCCTGCGAACACTATGCCGGCAGCGAGAAGCTGCTGAAAAAGGCGCTCAAGATTCAGACCGAACTACTGGCCAACGAGCAGCCGGTCTTCGACATCACCGCCGATTGCGAGGACGGTGCCCCCGCCGGCAAGGAACGGGAACATGCGGCCATGATCGCCGATCTGATCCTATCCGACGACAACCGCTATGACCGCGTCGGCGTCCGTATCCACGATGCCGACCACCCTTACTGGCGCGACGAGTTGGAGATCGTCATCGGCCGGGCTGGCCAGCGGGTAGCCTACATCGGCTTGCCCAAGCCGGAAAACGCCGACGATGTCCTGACCCAGATCACCGCGCTCGATGAACTAAGGGACCAGTACGGCATTACCCGCGAGATACCCGTTCATGTCCTGATAGAGACCCCGGGCGCGCTCCATGAGGTATGGCAAATCGCCGCTCTGCCGCATATCGAGGTGCTTAATTTCGGCATCATGGACTTTGTTTCCGAACATCACGGCGCCATCCCTGCCGCCGCCATGAGTTCGCCTGGCCAGTTCAGCCACTCGCTGATCGTCCGCGCCAAGAGCGAGATCGTCGCCGCCGCGCTAGCGCATGGTATCGTGCCAAGCCACAACATCACGACCGAGATACGCGACCTCAACGTCGCACGGGAGGATGCCCGCCGCGCCCGAATGGAGTTCGGCTTCCTGCGCATGTGGAGCATCCATCCGAACCAGATACTGCCGATCGTCGAGGCCATGCGGCCGAACTTCGCCGAGGTCAACGAGGCCATCACCCTGCTGATCGCCGCCCAAAACACCGCCTGGGGACCGATCCAATGGGAAGGCAAGCTGCACGATCGCGCCTCCTACCGCTACTACTGGGAGCTTCTGCAACGCGCCCGCGCCACCGGAATGGACATCCCGGCGGAGGTCGCTCAGCGTTTCTTCGCCTGAACCATTGCCGCTGTCCAGGCCCCTTCAACGATCAATCGTTTCATTTCCCGCACGGCGTTTTCCCAGCCCATGAAGATGGCCTCGGCAACGATGGCGTGGCCGATGTTGAGTTCGGTGACACCGGGGATCGCCGCAACCGCCTGGACGTTATGGTAGTTCAGACCGTGGCCGGCGTTGACCTGTAGCCCCAAGGCCTGGCCTTGCTCGACGGCAGCACGGATACGGGTCAGCTCGTGTTCCGCCTCGGCCACCGTCGCGGCGTCGGCGAAGCGGCCGGTGTGAATCTCCACCACCGGGGCGCCGGCGGCCTTGGCGGCTTGCAGTTGGGCCGGGTCCGGGTCGATGAACAGGGATACCCGGATGTCGGCTTCAGCAAAGCGCCGGCAGGCAGCGGTCACCTTGCTCAACTGACCGGCGACGTCGAGGCCACCTTCGGTAGTCAGCTCCAGACGATTCTCCGGCACCAGGCAGACGTCTTGCGGTTTGACCTGTAGGGCAATGGCGATCATCGCCTCGGTTACCGCCATCTCCAGGTTCATCTTGGTGCGCAATATGCCGCGCAGGATATCCACGTCGGCGTCCTGAATGTGGCGGCGATCTTCGCGCAGGTGCAGGGTAATGGAATCGGCGCCGACGTTCTCGGCCATCAGTGCGGCCTGGACCGGGCTGGGGTAACGGGTGCCACGCGCCTGACGCAGGGTGGCGACGTGGTCGATATTGACGCCTAATTTAATCATAATGACTCGGCTTGATCATATTTGTTGCAGGTCGATAAGCAGTTGACGGGTGAGCAGCGGCTTGTCGCTCAGGTAGTGGTTGATGAGTGCGCGCATCAGCAGTTTACCTTCGGCCAGGGTGCGCGGGTCGGAAAAATCCCTGGTGGCGAGGTCGAGCAGGGTCTTGCCGGCATAACCGGGGCCGCCCTCGGTTACTACGACGCCGCGATCGAAGACGTAACCGTAACGTCGCTCCGGACGCACCTCATCGCCATCGATCAGGTGCGTCAGTGTCTGGGCGTAACCAAGCTCGGACAGCAGATCAAGTTCGAAACGGCGCAGTATGGGTTCGGCCTCGTTGCCACCAGCCAGGGCGGCCAATGTTTGGGCATAGCGGTCATACAGACGTTCATGCGGGTCGTCGGTTGGCAACAGCTTGAGCAGCAGTTCGTTGAGATAGAAACCGCACATCAGTGCGCGGCCCTGCAAACGCAGGTCGCCGCCCTGCCATTCGGCGGCGTGCAGGGTGCGCAGGCTGCCCTTGCCGAACCAGGACAGGAGCAGCGGCTGGAAGCCCAGCAAGCGCGACTTGATCGAGGACATGGGCCGCCGGGCGCCCCGCGCCACCAGGGCCAGGCGGCCGTGGTTACGGCTCAGTATCTCGACGATGAGACTGGTTTCCCGATAGTGTCGGGTATGAAGGATGAAGCCCGCTTCGTTATCGACCCGCTCGGCCATGCTCATTCATGGCCGAGCGACTTGATCAGCGCCGCGTTGTCGGCCCAGCCGCTCTTCACCTTGACCCAGCATTGCAGGAAGACCTTGGCGTCGAATAACTTTTCCATGTCCTGGCGGGCCTCGGTGGAGATGCGCTTGAGGTGCTCGCCGCCCTTGCCCAGCAGGATGGGCTTGTGCGCGTCGCGATCGACCCAGATCACCGCGTGGATGCGACGTAGACCGGAAGGCTCGGTCTCATATTGCTCAATCTCGACGGCAATACCATAGGGGATTTCGTCACCGGTCAGGCGGAACACCTTTTCCCGCAATATCTCCGCCGACAGGAAGCGCTCGCTGCGGTCGGTGATGGCGTCCGCCTCAAAAAACGGCTCGGACTCGGGCAGGTATTTGCCGACGATGCCGAGCAGCCGGTCGCCATCCTTGCGCTCCACCGCCGCCATGGGCACGATCTCAGCGAACTCGAAGCGGGTCGCGGTCTCCTTGAGGAACGGCAGCAGACGGGTCTTGTCGGCCAGCATATCGATCTTGTTGACGATCAGGATGACCGGTTTGTCCGCTGGCAACAGTTTCAGCACCTTCTCGTCGGCCGGGGTGAGGCGCATCGCTTCGATGAGGAATAGCACGGCATCCACTTCGGACAGCACGTTCTTGACTACCCGGTTCATCGACTGGTTGAGGGCGTTGCGATGCTCAGTCTGGAAGCCGGGGGTATCGACGAAGACGAACTGCGCGTCGCCTTCGGTGCGCACCCCGAGGATGCGGTGGCGGGTGGTCTGCGGCTTGCTGGAGACGATACTGACCTTGGCCCCGACCAGATTATTGATAAGCGTGGATTTGCCGACGTTGGGCCGGCCGATGACCGCGATGTAGCCGGCCCGCGTAATAGCGGTCATGTCCGGCTCAATTTGCCGTAAGCGGCCTGGGCCGCGGCCTGCTCGGCCGCCTTGCGGCTGGCGCCCTCGCCTTCGGTAACCAGTTTCAGGACGTCGATCCGACAAGCGATCCGGAAGGTCTGGGCATGGGCCTGGCCGGACGTCCCCAGCAGCTCATAGGTCGGCAAACCGTGACGACGCGATTGCAGCCACTCCTGGAGCAAGGTCTTGGCATCCTTGCCCTGGGTGTCCGGATCGACCATTTCGATCCGGCCGTCGAACAGCTTGGCGACCACCGCCTTGGCGGCCTCGAAACCGCCATCCAGATAGATGGCGCCGAGTACCGATTCCAGGGCATCGGCCAGGATCGACGGCCGCTCCGCACCGCCGCTCTTCAGCTCGCCCTCGCCCAAGCGCAGATGATGGCCAAAATCGAGGTCGCGGGCGATCTCGTAGAGCGGCTGCTGATTCACCAGATTGGCGCGCATACGCGAGAGCTGGCCCTCCTGGAGCTGCGGAAAGCGCTCATAAAGCATGGCGCCGACCAGGCAATTGAGGATGCTGTCGCCGAGAAATTCCAGCCGCTCATTGTTCGCCACGCTGTAGCTGCGATGGGTCAACGCCTGGGTCAACAGGCTGGCCCGGACGAAGCTATAACCGAGCTGGGTCTCCAGGGTTTTTAACCCAGTCGCAGTCATGCCGGCCGTTACTCTTTTATTCTGGTCGAGGCCAACGCTTCCAGGTCGACGCTGACGCTGACGCCGCCGACCAGGTGTTCCTTGCGATTGATCGGCACGGTCAGGGTCAGTACGCCCTTGTCGCGCTCGATTACCAGATCGCGGGCGCTGATGTCCTGGATGAAATTGACGTTGAGGCGCGCATCCAGGGTCTTGCGCAGGTCAGAGTCGGTCTGATCCGAGCCGGCGATCAACATATTCTCCAGCGTGTGCTTGACGGTAAAGTAATCGATATACGCCGGCACGATCCTGAAGCCGACCATGGCGGCGCCGGCCGCCAGCGCCAGCAGGAACAGCAGGCCAATCAAGGTCAATCCGCGTTCTTGGTTCATGTTGCCTCCTATTCGATGAAGTGGCCTATGCGGTTGAATTCACCGAAATTCCACCAGATCATGAACGCCTTGCCGACGATGTTGCGGTCCGGCACAAAGCCCCAATAGCGCGAATCGTTACTGGCATCGCGGTTGTCGCCCATCATGAAGTAGTGGCCTTCCGGCACCTTGCACCTGAAGCCCTGCTCATTGTAGGTGCAGTTGACCCGATAGGGAAAATCGCCGCCGACCTGATACAGGATGACCGGTGGCATATCCGCCTGGGTCATGGCGATATGGTCGTGCTCGCCCAACCGCTCGTGCCAGGTCTGGCCGGTGATGTAGTTGAGGCCGCTGGCGACATAACCGTATTCGCCCGCCTTGGCCGTCGCCACCGGCGCGCCGTTGACGGTCAGACGCTTATCCTTGTATTCCACAATATCGCCGGGCAGGCCGACGGTGCGCTTGATGTAATCCAGGCTGGGATCGTTCGGATAGCGGAACACCATGACATCGCCGCGCTTGGGCTGGCCGACTTCGATTACCTTCCGATTGACGATCGGCAGGCGAACGCCATAAGCGTACTTGTTGACCAGGATGAAGTCGCCGATCCGCAGGGTGGGCAACATGGAGCCGGATGGAATCTTGAACGGCTCGAACAGGAATGAGCGGATCAGGAACACAGCCAGTATGACCGGGAAGAAGCTCTTCGCGTAATCCACCAGCATAGGTAGTTTGGCATCCTTGGCTCGGGTCCTGGCGGCGGTAAGTGCATCGATCAGCCAAATAACGCCGGCGATGACCAGGGCGACGAACAGTATCAACTCGAAGTTCATTATTTATCTCCAACTTGCAGAATAGCCAGAAAGGCCTCCTGCGGGATTTCCACATTACCCACCTGCTTCATGCGCTTCTTGCCTTCCTTCTGTTTTTCCAGCAGCTTCTTTTTGCGCGTGATGTCGCCGCCGTAGCACTTGGCCAGCACATTCTTGCGCAAGGCCTTGACCGTCTCGCGGGCGATGATGTGGGCGCCGATGGCCGCCTGCACCGCCACATCGAACATCTGCCGAGGGATCAGTTCGCGCATCTTGGCGACCAGTTCCCGGCCGCGATACAGTGAGGTCGAGCGGTGCACGATCAGCGACAGTGCATCGACCTTCTCGCCATTGACCAGCACGTCCAGCTTGACCAGATCGTCGGCGCGAAATGCCTTGAATTCATAATCGAGCGAGGCATAGCCGCGGCTGGTCGACTTCAAACGGTCGAAGAAATCCATCACCACTTCGTTGAGCGGCAGGTCGTACTTGAGCATGACCTGATGGCCCAGGTATTTCATGTCCACCTGGGCGCCCCGCTTCTGATTGCACAGGGTCATCACGTTGCCCAGGTATTCCTCCGGCACCAGGATGGTCGCGGTGATGATCGGCTCGCGCACCTCTTCCATCTTGGACGGATCGGGCAATTTGGAAGGATTCTCCAGCAAGACCACGCTACCATCCTTCATGACCACTTCGTATTCGACCGTAGGCGCCGTGGTGATGAGGTTCTGACCGTATTCGCGCTCCAGGCGTTCCTGGACGATGTCCATGTGCAACAGTCCCAGAAAACCACAACGGAAACCAAAGCCCAGCGCCTGCGAGGTCTCGGGCTCGAAATGCAGGCTGGCGTCGTTCAGTTGCAGCTTGGTCAGGGCGTCACGCAACTGGTCATACTCGTGCGCGTCCACCGGATACAGCCCGGCAAACACCTGCGACTTGAGCTCCTTGAAACCAGGCAGCGCCTCGGCGGCCGGGTGCGCAACTGTAGTAATGGTGTCGCCCACCTTGGCGCTGACCAGTTCCTTGATCCCGGCGGTGACGAAGCCGACCTGGCCGGCCGACAGTTCGGGCCGCGCAACCGACTTGGGCGTGAACACGCCGACCTGCTCGCACAGATGCTCGGCCCCGGTGGCCATGAAACGAATCTTATCCTTCGGCCGCAGCACCCCATCAAACACCCGCACCAGCATCACCACGCCGACATAGTTGTCGAACCAAGAATCGGTAATCAGCGCCTTGAGTGGCGCGTCCGGGTCGCCCGCCGGCGGAGGGATGCGCGCCACCACGGCCTCCAGCACCTCGTCGATACCGACGCCGGTCTTGGCCGAACAACGTATCGCGTCGTCGGCCGGGATGCCGACGATGTCCTCTATCTCCTGGATCACCCGTTCCGGCTCTGCCGAGGGCAGGTCGATCTTGTTCAAGACCGGCACCACCTCGACGCCCAGTTCGATCGCGGTGTAACAGTTGGCCACCGTCTGGGCCTCGACACCCTGGGAGGCATCAACCACCAACAGCGCGCCCTCGCAGGCCGACAACGAGCGCGACACCTCGTAGGAGAAATCGACATGACCCGGGGTGTCGATCAGGTTGAACTGATAGTCCTGACCATCCTTCGCCCGATAACGCAAGGCCGCCGTCTGCGCCTTGATGGTGATGCCGCGCTCCCGCTCCAGGTCCATCGAATCGAGCACCTGATCCTCCATCTCGCGGTCCGACAGACCACCGCACAGGTGAATGATGCGGTCGGCCAAGGTCGATTTGCCGTGGTCAATGTGGGCGATGATGGAAAAGTTGCGGATATGCTGCATGAAAGGCGAGTCGGGTTCGTGTCAGGGGCGCCATTCTACCCGAAGCGGGCAGGAAGCCCCGTTTTGCCGCTCCTTTCCGCCCCCGCCTCTGCCTGTCCAGGATCATATCTCGCGCCGGGCCGCCGCATCGCGTATGGCACGGGCCGTGCGCAATGCCAGCGCCTGGATGGTCAGGGACGGCGCCTCACCACCACCGCTACTCGGAAACACGCTGGCATCGCTGATGAACAGGTTTTTACAATGATGGGCTCGACCGTGGGCATTCACCACGGAGGTTGCTGGATCCGTGCCCATGCGCGCCGTCCCGAACACATGCGTGGAACTGAACATGTCATAGGCGCCGAATTCCTCGAAGGGCGCCCCAGCCCCCATCGCCGCGACCATACGACGGCATTCGGCGGCCATAAATTCGATCCGCCCTATCGCCATGTCATCCAGATGGCTGTGGATGCGCGCTGCCGGCAGGCCATGCGGGTCGGTCAGGTCAGGGGCGAGATCGACGTAAGTGCCCGGATCGGGGAGCGATTCGCCGATCGCCCCGATGGCAATGGCATTGCCGAAGGACGCCTGCATCTTCTCGCGGTGCGACCGGCCCCAGCCTTCAACCACGCGGGTGGCGTAACTGACCGGCCCGGTCAGCAACATAGAGGCGGTCACCGGGGCGAACCGGCAACCGCCCACAACCCCGGGAATCGCATCGGGGGCGTTGAAATCCCAGCAGATGATGTCCGAGGGCAGGCCGCGATGTGTGCCAAGCGACTCCGGATGCAAGGCACAGGTGGTCCAATGCAGCGTTTCGAGCAGATTGCGGCCGACCAACCCCTGTTCGTTGGCGACCCCCCCGGCAGCATGAGGACCGGCCGACAGCAGTAGCAGGCGAGGGGTTTCGATAGCGCCAGCGGCGACGACCACACACCGGGTTTTCACTTCGTGGGTCTGGCCGGCGCTGTCCCGGTAGGTCAGCGCCCGTATCCGGTTGTCGGGGCCGGCACTCAAGCCGGTCACTTCGGCACCGCTCAACACACGGCAACGGCCTGTAGCGATGGCCTTGGGCACGTAGGTCACATCGACGCTGCCTTTGTCACGGCGGGGGCAACCCCGGTTGCATTGCGCGCAATAGTTGCAGCCAGGGCGTCCATCGTAGGCGCGCGACAATATCGCGAGCGGGTTGGGCCGCCAGGTACGGCCAAGGTGGCGGGTGCGTTCCGTCAACAAACGGCTCGCATAACCGGGTGCGTGTGGTTCCAGTGGATACGGGGCGCTGCGTGGGCGGGCCGGGTCGGCGGCACCCGCCACACCGGATAGCGTTTCGGCGGTGATGTAGTAGGGTTCCAGCTCCGCATAAGGAAACGGCCAGTCGGCGCCAACCCCAAATTGGCTACGCATCGTCATGGCAGCCGGTAACAGGCGATGCGACTCGGCGTCAAAATGCAGTGTGCTGCCGCCGATGCCGCGCACATGTTGGTAGGCAACGCCGCGCCGTGCATCGCCCTCGACCATAAGCCCCGAGATGTGGTTCCAGGAGCGCAGGTGGTCATGCGCCGGGGAGAGCTTCTGCATCGGCGCGAAGGCATGGATGCCGCGGCTGCCCGGCTTGTCGGGCGATTCGATGCGTTCCCAGTCGGGGCGATGCGACGGGTAGTCGGTCGGGGAAAACTCTGGTCCCGCGTCGAGCAGGAGAACACTCAAGCCGGCCGAGGCGAGGCCCCAGGCGCAGGCGGCACCGCCGGCCCCGGCACCGACCACGACCACATCGTGGCCGGTCATGACCGCGCGGCCATGGCACCGGGCGCCGATCGATAGTCCGGATACCCCATCGGTTGCGGCGGGTGGGTAATGCTCAACCCAGCCCAGGAGCGGGGGTCAGCGTAATAACGGCCGAAGGTTTCATTGCGTAGCCATTGGAAAAATATCCGTGGCGGCACGTCCGTAGGTTGCGCCAGACACGAAAGAAAGGCGTGCTCCCAATCGCTGCGTTCGCCTGCGGCATCATCAAGCCAGGCCAGACCAAGCCGGGCAAGCCGGCGGAATTGGCGGGTCGCGTTCAAGGCCTCGGCCACCCCGCGATCAATGCCAAGGTCGAGGGCGCCAGGGGCATGTCCGCGAGGGACGAGGTGATCGACTGCTCGGCGGAGGAGGGTCAATTCCTTTGCATCCAGCGGTGAGGGGAGGAGCAATCGCCAAAACAGCCCAGCGCCACCGAGCACGGCCGCCCCGCCGGCCAGCAGACCAAGAAAGCGCCGCCGCCCCGTAACTGGGGCGGCGGTGAGGGGATCATTCTGAGTGTCGAGTAAATCCACCCGGCCGGGCAGACCGCCCGAACCCCACGGCCATAAAGCCATCGTCAGGGGCGGTTATTTGCGATTCTTGCGGATAAGATAGAGGCCCGCCCAGACGATGGCCGTGCCAAGAGACAGCATGCCCCATTCGGACAGGGCCGGCACGGACGTTATAACTGGAGCCACCATGCCGGCGTAACTCTGGGCGGACAAGCTGAGTAGGATAATGGCCTGAACAAGTGAGCGCATGACGCCTCCTGGCGAGGGGTGACAGGGGAATTCTACTCAGCCCTGGGTCCGGATACAACCAAGCTAACCCAATCGGCAACACATCGCATCAATCAAGCTGTGGCATCCGGCGCACAGTTGATCTTGAAGAATCGCTGCCGGCGGCCCTGCAGGATGCCTCAGTCCCTTGAAACACCGTCAGGCTATGGATTTGCAACGAGTATGGTCATGAGCCGCGCCCGGTCCAGAAAATAATGACAGATTTCCTCTCCATCCAGCACCAGGACGGGGAGCAAACGACCGTAACGCTCGGCCAGTTCTCCCTCCCAGCCTACTTCGATTTCCCTGACGGCAAAATCCAGCTTGCCATGCAGGGATGCCAACCCGGCCCGCATCTCGTCGCAGAGATGGCAGCCGGGCCGGGTGTAGAGGACGAGTTCCTTCAACCCAGATACCCCGCGCGCACTGATGGACGATCCGTGCTCAATCGAGGCGCAGCGGCACGTAGCTGGATTCGTCGCCGCGCTTGATCAGCAGGGCCACGGTCTTGCGACCCTTGACTTCGAGCGCGCCGGCCAGATCCTTGGCATCATTCACGGCGACATTGCCGACCGCCATGATGATGTCGCCCGCCTGGATGCCGGCCCGCGCGGCCATACCAGAGGCATCCTCGACCAGTACCCCGGACTCGATGCCCAACTGCTTTTTCTGTTCCGGCCTAAGTGGGCTGACCGTCAGGCCGGCCATATCCGATCTGGCATCGTGCGCGCCGGCCGTCTTGGTATTGCCCATCTCACCGACCTGGGCGGTGAGTTCGCGCGTCGCGCCCTTGCGCCAGACGGTTATCCGCGCCTTGCTGCCCGGCTTGGTAGCGCCGACCAGGCGGGGCAGGTCGAACGAGGTATCGATCGGCTTGTCGTCGTAACGCAGGATAATGTCGGAGGTCTCCAGGCCAGCCTTGTCAGCCGGGCTGCCCGGCTCGACCTCGGTAACCAGGGCGCCAGCCGGCTTTTTCAGGCCGAACGATTCCGCCAGCTCGGCGTTGACCTCCTGGATCGACACCCCGAGACGACCGCGACTGACCTTGCCGTCGGCCTTGATCTGGTTCGAAACATTCATGGCCACGTCGATGGGGATGGCGAAGGACAGGCCCATATAGCCGCCGGAACGGGAAACGATCTGGGAATTGATGCCCACCACCTCGCCGCGCATGTTGAGCAACGGGCCGCCCGAGTTGCCAGGATTGACCGCCGCATCGGTCTGGATGAAGGGCACATAGTTTTCCTGGGGCAACGACCGGCCCTTGGCCGAGACGATGCCGGCGGTGACCGAATTCTCGAAGCCAAATGGCTCGCCGATCGCCAGCACCCACTCGCCGACCTTCAGCTGGCTCGGGTCACCTATGCTGACCGGGGTCAGATTATCAGCGGTGATCTTGATCAGGGCGACATCGGTCGTTTTATCACTGCCGATGACCTTGGCCCGGAATTCGCGCCGGTCGTTCAGCTTGACCGTCACCTCGTCGGCGTCCGCCACTACATGGGCGTTGGTTAGGATGTAGCCATCCGCGCTGACGATGAAGCCGGAACCCTGACCGCGCTTGGGCATCCCCCTACCATAGCCAGGCATGGGCGATTCCGGTATGCCGAAATGCTTGAAATACTGACGCATCTCGTCGGGTATCTGGGTCCTCGACGCGGGTTTGCCGTCGACGACCGTGGTGATATTGACCACGGAAGGCGTGCTCTTCGCCACCAGATCGGTAAAATCGACCAACGCTACGCCCTGCGCGGACGCCATGACGCTCACCGTCAATGCCAGCCATGCAACGAACAATCTAATCATGTTTCACCTCATGCGAATGATCACAATTATGCTCAATGAGCCGAGCAATGCGCTTCGCCCCGCCGGAGTATGATCGGGGCGGTCTCGGTTCGACGCCGTTTCAGCCAGACCGCCGCGACCAGCAGGCCGGTCAAACTGCCGGCGATGGCCTGAATCTCGCCCCAGACCGAGCCCAGCAAGGCGCCGCCCAACAGCAGGGCCAGCGGGACCAGGTAGCCAAGTAGCACCGCGCGATACACTGCGCCATCCTCAATGCCGATCACCACGGCCTCGCCCACTAGTGCGCCGATTGGATTCAAAACCGGGTATTCCGGTTCCCGAGGATGCAGCAAACGGGCATAGAGCGAATTACCACAGCCCTTGCCGGCACAGGCGCCGCAGGACGACGGACTCTCGGAGCGCACCCAGGCCAGATCGGCCGAGACACGCATCACGCGGGCTGGATTTTCAATCATGATTGACTAACGCAGGTCGAGATTCCCGGCGACGAAGTTCACCGCCGGCGAGGGCGCGTCACCAACGACGGTGACCTGATAGTTGCCCAGCTTGCGGGTCAGCAGGTTCATCAGACCCCGCGCGCTTTGGCCCTTGACGCTAACCATGCGCTCGGGCGCAGGCTCGACAAACATGGAAATATGGCTCAAGCCGTCGCTGAATATCCAGTGTTCAACCTCGACATCGCGGTTGGGCAAGCGGCGTTTGACTGCGGCCAATTGGCTGTAACCGGGCGGCAATTGTCTGACCGCGATAGGGCTGTTCTCCACCGGGTGGAGGTCTTCCACGGACGGCATCGAAGGCATGGCCACGGCGGCACGACTGGTCACACCCTGGCGCACCTTGACAAAAGCGTACTGCAACAATGGTCGATCATGGTCGCCGACCATCACCGCCTTGAGCGGCAGACCGGTATATTGTTCGGCACACAGCCGATAACCCCAGCGGTATCGGTCCTTGGGTGTCAGCTCGATGAGCTGGCAGTCCTGGCCAGCCACCCGGATGGTTTTACCTAGACGGAGACTGTAGAAACCGACCAGTTTGGCGACGTTTTCCGGCAACAGATCAGGAAAATGCCGATTACCCATGCGTCGCTCCATCTGCTGGCCTTTCGCCCCCCAGGCCAGGGTCACCGATTCGGTTCGGCTGCAACGCACCTCGCGGGGTTGGCCATCGAGGACCACCAGACGGCTTTCGTTGGCGAAGCCATTCGGCCGGTTTTCCACCTGCACGGTCTGCATCCTGTCGCCCATCTGCATCACGAAGATGCCTTCATATGGCAGCTTGCGCGAGGCATCGGACATGCGCCTCAACCACGAAACCGCCTCCGAATCCGGGATCGCACTACCGGCCCAAACCGGCGTGGCCATGATCGCCAGCAGACAAAACAACCATTTCATCGAGCGTCACCGGATAGAGAAACCGGGGTGATATTCATATCCGGCGCACCAGCCACCGTGAAGGCATAGTCCTGATGCGCCGCCAGGTAAGGCGCCACCTCGTTCGCCGCCATATCCTGGGCCGAGGTCGGCCGAACCCGCTCATCCTCAACCATCTGGGGCGCATTCGGCGCACCGTTGACGGCAACCGGCACGCCTGGGTTATTCGGCGCCATGCTCACGACGGTCCAGGAGATGACCGCCACGACGGCCGCCGCAGCCGCCCAGTAGACGGGCTGTCGATGTGATTTTGCCAGCGGCGCCAGAACGGTCGGCTCGGCCGCCAGGGCGACCTTGACGCGCCGATCCAGGCTGGCCGTGTCCTGAACGCAGCCGCGCAGCGCGTCGCCGATCAGGCCATATTCCGACCATATCCGCATAGCGCCCGCGTCCTTGCCCAGCCGAGTGATCGCCCGGCCGGCCTCATCGTCGTCCAATTCGCCATCCATCAGGGCGGATAGCCAGGCGTCTGCCGTCGCGTCCTGGGGCGGCGCCCATTTGTGTGCTTGTGCCATTGTCATTATTACCACCTCGTGTCCTGGGACGTGCCGAGCATCGGCCGCAACTTTGCGGCGATGGCTTCACGTGCCCGAAAAATCCTGGAGCGAACCGTGCCGATGGGACAGTTCATCGACTCGGCGATCTCCTCATAACTCAGCCCCTCCATCTCCCTCAAGGTGATGGCGGAACGCAATTCCTCCGGCAGGGCATCGACCGCCTCGTTCACCGCCAAGGCGATCTGCTTGGACATCAACGCCGTCTCCGGCGTATTGAGGTCCTGAACCACCAGTCGCTCATCCGGCTCGTCGTCGTCGCCCATGGCCTGATCGCTGAGCGTCGGCATGGTCTTTTTGCGGCCGGCCAGATAGTTCTTGGCGGTGTTGACGCCGATCCGGTACAGCCAGGTATAGAAGGCTGCATCGCCACGAAAGTTGGGCAACGCCCGGTAGGCCTTGATAAAGGTTTCCTGGGCGATATCCTCGACTTCTTCCGCATTTTTCACCATGCGCGACAGCAGGCGGAGCAGCCTGCGCTGATACTTCTCCACCAGCATCTCGAAGGCGCGTTTATCGCCTTGCCGCGCCCTTTCCACCAGTTGCCGGTCTATATCTTGCTCGCTCATCGTTCACGCCATTGGCAGCCATCCCGCCAATGGCCTAACCCTTTTTGGTTCGGAATCGGGTTAGTATAACCGTCATGACCCGGCAATAATGCCTGACAGACCCCTCGAATTCGTTAGAAGTTCCCAACCTCGCCAAACCATGCAGCATTACGACGTACTCATCATCGGTTCCGGTCTCGCGGCCTGCACCCTGGCCTTATCCCTGCCGAAACAAACCAAGGTGCTGATGATCACCAAAAAGGCCTTCGGCGACAGCGCCAGCGCCAAATCACAAGGCGGCATCGCCGCCGTGTTTTCCAGCCAGGATAGCTTCGCCGAGCACATCCGCGACACCCTGGTGGCGGGCACCGGGCTGTGCGATGAGGAGGCGGTCCGCCATGTAGTGCAACATGGGACAGAGGCGATCAATTGGCTGATTGGGCAAGGCGTGCCATTCGATCGGGGCGAACCGGGCCAGAACAACAGTTACCACCTGACGCGGGAGGGCGGTCATAGTCAGCGGCGCATCTTTCACGTCGCCGACGCCACCGGCCAAGGTGTGCAGGATACCTTGCTGGCGCGGCTTCAAGCCGCGCCCAATATCGAACTGCGGGAGCGCTACATCGCCGTCGACCTGATCACCGGCAAGAAGCTCGGCCTGGCCGACAACCGTGTCTACGGCGCTTATGTCCTGGACAGCGACGCCGACCAGGTCGTAACCATCGCCGCCGGCCACACCGTGCTGGCCACTGGCGGCGCCGGCAAGGTCTTTCTCTACACCACTAACCCGGACACCGCCACCGGCGATGGCATCGCCATGGCCTGGCGGGCCGGTTGCCGAGTGGCCAACCTGGAATTCATCCAGTTCCACCCGACCTGCCTATACCATCCGCAGGCCAAGTCCTTCCTGATTACCGAGGCGATGCGCGGCGAGGGCGCCATCTTGCGCCTGCCCGACGGCACGCGCTTCATGGAGTCCCACGACGAGCGGCTGGAACTGGCGCCGCGCGACATCGTCGCTCGGGCCATCGACTTCGAGATGAAAAAACGCGGCCTGGATTGCGTCTTCCTGGACATCACCCACCAGCCGGCCAAGTTCATCGTCACCCATTTCCCCAATATCTATGCCCGCTGCAAAGAGCTGGGCATCGACATCACCCAGGAATGGATACCCATCGCCCCCGCCGCCCACTACACCTGCGGCGGCATCGTCATCGACCGCCAAGGCCGGACCGACATCGACAACCTGTATGCCATCGGCGAAACCACCTGCACCGGCCTGCACGGCGCCAATCGCCTGGCCTCCAACTCCCTGCTCGAATGCCTGGTCTACGGCCGCGCCGCCGCCGCCAACATCGCCCAGAGCCGGCCCGCATCGGCGCCCGCCCTGCGCGGCTGGGACGAAAGCCGGGTCACCGATGCCGACGAGCAGATCGTCATCACCCACAACTGGCACGAACTGCGCAGCTTCATGTGGGACTACGTCGGCATCGTCCGCACCAACAAACGGCTGGAGCGCGCCGCGCATCGCATCCGTCTGCTCCGCAACGAAATCAACGAGTACTACAGCAACTTCCGGGTCACCAGCGACCTGATCGAACTGCGCAACCTGGTCGAAACCGCCGACCTGATGGTTCGCTGCGCCCAGCAGCGGCATGAAAGTCGCGGCTTGCACGCATCCAGGGATTACCCTCAGACGCTGCCTGAAGCTAAAAATACGGTGCTAAACCCTTCACACGATTAGGAGACCGCCATGCGTCCAGTATTGATCGCCCTGATGCTGTTGCTTTCCAGCTTGGCCAGCACCGCGCGTGCCGAGGTAGCGCTACTGGTCCACGGCTATTTGTCCAGCGCCGCCACTTGGCAGGCGAGCGGCGTCAATGGCCAGTTGATCGCTAGCGGTTGGCGGCCAGGCGGGATCATCCTGCCCGGTTATCGCGGCATCCAACTGCCGCCGCCCGTTGCCATGGCCGGGAAAACGTTTTATGGCATCGAATTGCCGTCGACGGCGGCGCTGGTCGTTCAAGCCGACATTCTAAGCGCCGCATTGCGGGCGCTCAGCACCCGGCATCCCAAGGAGTCAATCACCTTGGTCGGCCACTCTGCCGGCGGCGTGGCAGCTCGAATGGCGCTGGTGCGCGGCGGGGTCGGCAAGGTGGGCCGCTTGATTACCATCGCCGCGCCCAACCAGGGCACCGTGCGCGCCTTGCAGGCGGTCGACGCCACACACGAGAGCGGCCCGGTCGGGTTTCTGAAAGACTTGTTCGGCGGCTCCGACTATTACGCGGTCAAGGACTCCTGGCCGGTTTTGCTCGACCTTTCGCCGGCCACCCCCGGCAGCACGCTGTACTGGTTGAACAACCAGCCGCAACCACCGATTCACTACGTCTCGATCATCCGCGCCGCGCCCTATGGCTTGGGCGATGCCGTGGTGCCCGGCGCCAGCCAGGATTTGAACAACATCCCCGTCTTGCGCGGCAAGGCGTTAAGTATCGTCGTGCCGGCCGACCACGCCCTGACCCCGGCCGATGGCGCCATGCTGGCACGGCTGTTGGCCTCGTAAACTACTACTTCCGGGCTAACAGCCTCAAGGCCTGACGGATGCTTTCTTCCAGGCTTAACCCCTCGGTCCCTTGCTTCAACGCCGGCAACGCCTCCTTGTCGCTGTAACCCAGCGCCATCAGGGCGTTGAGTGCGTCGTGGGCGACGTTGGCCGGGCTGCCGGCGGCCGTCGGCAGGGCATCGGCCAGCTTACCCTTTAGTTCCAGCAACAGGCGCTCGGCGGTCTTTTTGCCGACCCCCGGTATCTTCACCAGGCGACCAGTTTCCTGCATGGCCACGGCCTGAGCCAGTTCGTCCACGTTCATCCCGGACAGGACCGACAAGGCCAGCTTCGGTCCGACCCCGGAGATTCTGATCAAGGTGCGAAAGCTCTCGCGCTCCTTGACGGTGAGGAAGCCGTACAACTGCTGGGCATCCTCACGCACGCTGAAATGGGTGAACAGCGTGACCAGATCGCCCTGGGCCGGGAGGTTGTAGAAGGTGCTCATCGGCACATCGACCTCGTAGCCGACGCCATGGACATCGACCACAATTTGCGGCGGGTGTTTTTCCAGCAGGGTTCCGGTCAGACGTCCGATCATTTGAATTTATCCAAAACAAGGCTGGCCGCCAGCAACACAGCCAGCAGGTGGGCGGCGCCGATGGTGGCGCGAATGGCTGGCGCCAGCCGGGCCGGCTGGGCGGCGAACCGGCGCAGGTCCTTGGCCGCCATGAAGGCCGGCAGCCCCGCCAAGAGGGCGATCACGCTCCAGACCGGCAAGCGGCCGGCGGCGATCAAACCGATCAGCCAGCCCAGCGCCAACAGAAGGATCAGACCATAACCGTGCGCAGCTTGGTCGGGCGTCAGCCGGGCCACCCAATGGCGCTTGCCCACGGCCAGATCGGCGCTCCGATCCGGGAACTGGTTGATATACAGGATGTTGGTCACCAGCAGCGCGTAAGGCAGGCCGATGAGCCAGGGCGTGGCCGCAAAGGTGCCACGCTGGACGAAATCAGCACCAACAACGATGAGCAGGAAACCGGTGGCGACGCACAGCTCACCCAGGCCCCGGCTATTGAGTTGCAAGGGCGGCGCCGAATAGGCCCAACCGATGAACAGGCCGGCCAGGCCAATCCAGAGCAGGCCGGGCGCCGTATGGCCCAACAGCCACTGGCCGCCCAGCATCACCGCCAGAAAAAGCGCCATGCCCAACAGCAAGGTCTGGCGGGCGGTCAACACGCCATTCTGGATAAAGCGGGAACCGCCGGTGAATGGGAACAGGCGGTCGGTGTTGGCGGCATCCGCGCCGTTGAGGTCGTCGTAATAATCGTTCAGGACATTGACCCCGGCGTGGGCCAGCAAGGCCAGCAACACGGTGACCAGCGCAGTAAGCGCAGCGAACGCGCTGCCGGAATGCCAGGCGATGGCCAAGCCGAGCAACACGCCGACCAGGGTAATGGTCAGAAAGGCCGGCCGGGTGGCCAGAAAGTAACGCAGCCAAGGATTGCCCAGCCGCGCCAGGCTGGGTTCGACGGCCAGCGAGGCGTTCTTGTTCACGACAGCCGCCCCGCCCGCACCCGCCGCCCGGCAGTGACCAGCGCGCCCAGCCCCATACCGCCGTGGGCATGGCAGATCGCGCAGGCCAGGGCATCGGCGGCGTCGGCGCTGGGCGCGCCAGGCAGACTCAGCAACCGAGTCACCATATGGATCACCTGTTGCTTGTCGGCATGGCCGTTGCCGACCACCGCCTGTTTGATCTGCAACGCGGTGTACTCGAACACCGGCTGGCCCGCGTGGGTCAACGCCGCGATGGCCGCGCCGCGCGCCTGGCCGAGCAGCAGGGTGGATTGCGGATTGACGTTGACGAACACCTTCTCCACCGCCGCCGCCGCCGGGCCGAAGGCCGCCAGCACCTCGCCGATGCCGGCGAAAATGGTGGCGATCCGCGCCGGCAATTCATCACCCTGGGTACGGATCACGCCGCTGGCGACGTAGGTCAAGCGCTGGCCGTCCTTGTCGATGACCCCATAGCCGGTCACCCGCAGGCCAGGGTCAATACCCAGGATTCGGAGTGAGGGGTGAGGGGTGAGGGGTGAGGAGAAAACCATCTAGTCCGCCACGCGAATTAAATCGAGTCCGACCCTCATGGCACTACCTTAAGCCCACGCTGCGCGTGTCTGCAATATCCGCTCTCTGGCAATATGCCGAGGCACGGTAAGCAGCGCATGATTCTTGGGCCTTCGTTTGATCGCATGGGGCTCGACTCTTCCGGGCCGGATCGGCAACATCATCAAACCGATAGCGCCCAATAGATGCGCTCCCATCAGGGCAGCAGACTTCTTCCCGCTCCAACGTAGTTGCATCTGGAACGCCAGCAACAGTTGCAGCGCCCCCTTGAAGCTGAGCGCCCTGGCAACCACCTGCCGTCCGGCAGCGGCACGCGCCATCAGTCCGCGCACCAGATTGTAAGCGAGCAGGTGGACGGCTATTTCCTTGTCTATCACGGCGGGCGATTTAGACCGCAGAATATCCATGCCCAACACATCCTTGATCGAACGCAGGTCAACTTCCACTTGCCACCGCCTTTGATACAGTGCATCCAGATCAAACGGCGTTACGCTGCGCGCATCCGTGAGCGTGGTGACCAGAATGCGACCGGCCACTTCGGTTTGCCGTAGCGTCAATTGTTCCGGCATCCACTCATAGGTCGCGGTATCCATCCACTGCGGACGTTGGGGCCGGCTCCATGTCACCAACCGGTCGCGCTTGCCCAGGCGCACGCCTGCGCGGAAATCGGTATGACGGCGTTGATGCTGCCGGGTCAGAATATCCACACCGCGCTCGGCCAGCATGGCGCTGGTGAAGTAGGTGCAGTAATACCGATCCATCAAAATGATGTCGCCGTCCGATAAATGGGGCATCAAGGAACGGAACAGCGCCTGTTCTCCTGTGCCCTTGCCCCGACACGGGCCGGTGGACCAGCGCAATACTGCGCCGGTCGACAGAGAAATGGGCGCTACCAGCATCGCCAGCGGAAAACCCAAACCGGGCTGTTGCGTACCGCTTTGCGGATACTCGGCTTGATTGGCTGGAGTGTCAGGCATGGAAACTGTGGTGCCATCCCGGAGCTTGACCGCGCGACCGCGCCATTTCCAAGCCGATGCGCTTGCCGCCTCCAGGCGTTCCCCCGCCGCAGTGGCAAGGCGCTCGATGAGCGCCAGCGGCAAACGCTGTCTGGCTTTGCAGTAGGGGCCGGTGTTCAAGCTGCACGGCGTCGCACCTTGAGCAATGCGTTCGGATAAACGCCGGGCTACGGCATCCTGGCAGGCCCCGTCCGGAGAAAGGGCTTGCCCGATGAACAGACCCAGCGTGGTCAACGGCGGATAGGTTCGTTTGCGATAGTTTCCTGTTTCATCCTCAACCATCTGGCTCACACTTTCTTCCGTCAGTAGCTCGTCAAGCGCCTTGGTCGGATAATCGGCAAAGCGCCGCTTGAATTCTATAACCGCCCGTTGCAGGCGTTTTTTTGCTATCTTCACACATGGCTGATCCTCCTTGTATTGACAGTGACTTAAGACACCACCATCTTACAACGCGAGGTTATCAGCCGCTTTCATCTTGTGGTGCTGGCTTAAGGTAGTGCCATGAGGGTCTGAGCCTATTTATGCGTACACCACCGGACGAACGGGTCACGTATCCGGCGGTTCGGCAGATTAAGTCGTTCAGCATAATGTGTAGCTTATCACCACCACCCGGCCGTTCAACCGAAGCCTCGTCTGCCATCGCGCCGACCGTGGCTTCACTCCAGCCATAAGGCGTTCGCCCCTACCCGGCGCACACGTCCAAGTTCACACCCGAACGCGAACACGAACGGGGTCAGACCTGCGAAGCCGCACGCAAGGCCCAAGGTACTGAGTCGGAGTTCTAGCCCGGACTTTGCATAAAGCGGGCGTGTAACGTGATAAGTATTTGATATAATTTGAGTTATCAAGAAACCAATTCGTAAAAAATGCCCACCTGTTCTCGCCCTGCTGCTGATTTTACCCCGGAGTAACTCCGGTTTCCGCCCGCTGCGGGCTTCACCATCCGTGCCGACTTCCGCGGCGGA